>JAYSWW010000028.1:0-15429 GCA_043717805.1 Ferruginibacter sp. | reverse complement strand
TTTACGCGGATGTAAAGAACGCAGATAAGTACAAAGGAATTCAGCGGCAATCTGCGTGTTTTTGATCAGCTTAGATCTGCGGAAAAAGTTTGCATAATAAAACACCGGTATATTAAAAACACCGGTGTTTATTTGTTTTTCAACAGCGTTTATAAATTAGCCGTCTTTAGCTTTTTAGGGATCTTAATATCAAAACTCATTTCAGTACCATTGCGGCGGGCCTTGATATTATAAGAATATTTTTCATTGTTTTCCATTAACTGTTCCCGGGCTTCGTCTGTATTTGCAACTTTTACACCGGCAATTTCAGTTACAACATCGTCTTTTTTTAACCCGGCTGAAGCAGCGGCAGAACTATCCGCTACTTCCAAAATTTTTACACCATTGCCGTCTTCTGTATCCTGTATTTTCAATCCAAGTTTTTTTGGACGTGGAAATGAATTCAAGTCAAAATTAAAATTTTCCATTTCGTATAATTCCGGTTTGGTTGATTTCAAATTATTGCGATACATGTCGGCATAAGCCCTGGCCTGATCAGCATAAGCTTTGGACTGGGGTATGGTAATTGTTTTTAGCGAACCATCGGGAGATTTATAAGATAAAACCCCTTTCATAGCTTTCCTTTTCTGTAAAGTAACTTTTACTGATTTTTCTTTACCGTCACGCAGATAATATATTTTTACTTCATCGGCTGGTTTTTTAGAGGAAATCGCATCGGATAATGAATTGGGGCCATCAATTTTTACATCACCCACTTTAGTAATGATATCATTTTCCTTTAATCCGGCTTTGGATGCCGCACTTCCTTCGGTAACATTTGTAATATTTGCTCCTTTGTCAACTTTTTCAGTGAAGACACCCAGGAACGCACCGCTTTCATTTTCCTCATCGGTCCATGATAAATTTTCAAGTCCTCTTTCCAGGCCTTCAAATCCTTCACCAAAAGTTAACCTGTCTCCATCCCGTATGATGATCTTCTTTTTATTAATGGTTATTTCATCGTCTTTAAATTCAACAAGGGGTTTGCCATTTACAATTACTTTATCACCAGTTATCTGTATGGAAATATTGGCATCTTTATCGCCCTTTTTCCGGATGATAATTTCCTGGTCTTCCTTATGATTGCCCGGAGCTTTAGGATCTTCCTGTGCTATTGCTTTATTGCAAAATGAAGTCAAAAGAAATGGGATAACTGCAAATAATACTTTTTTCATGAGCTGTAATTTTAATGTACGAAAAGTTTAGTACTTCAAAACTAATGGTATTTTTCTAAATACGAAACTTTTCGCAAAAAAATTTTCGTATTTAACAATTTTTTGGAAGATGGTTGTTGGATTATAGCTTTTAGATATAATCCAATAGCCTCATAGAAAGGGTCAAATCATTTATGGAAGGATATTTTCTCACGGGCAATCATCCACGATCCCTTCACTTACAAATTTCATCCCTATTTTTTCCAATACATGAATTGAAGATAAATTATTTAAATGTGCCCTGCCGGTGATGATCTTTATATTCAGATCCTTATACCAGCAATGATTTTACAGCTTCTATCACCTCTTTTAATTTACCCGTATCCTGTCCACCGGCAGTTGCCAATCCTGGTTGGCCACCACCACCACCTTTTATCAAAATGCTCACATAGTCTTTTATGATCTTTGATGCATCTAATTTTTTTGCAGCAATTACTGTATCGCTGATGCTGATTGCAATATGTGCCTTTCCTCCAATATTGGAACAAAGCACAACCATGTGATCATGCAAGTGATGCTTGAAATCGAAACATAATTTTTTTAGGGCATCGGCATTTGGAACTTCTATGATCTCACCGATGAAACTGACATTGTTGATGATCTCATCTTTTTGCATCAGTTCATTCCGGATACCTACCAATTGTCTTGCTTCCAGGGATTCTATTCGCTTATTCAATGCGGCATTTTCAGCCATCAGGGATTCTATGGACTTTACAATGTTTGCAGGATTTTTTAAAGTTTCCCTGAGGGAGCTGATCATATTAAATTGTTCATGGATCAATTCTTCTGAAACGCTGCCACAAACTGCTTCTATTCTTCTTACACCTGCTGCAACAGCGCTTTCATGTTTTATTTTGAAAAATCCCAGTTCTCCGGTGCTGCCAACATGTGTGCCGCCGCACAATTCAATTGAATAAGCCGGGTCCATGATCACAACCCGAACTGTATCTGTATATTTTTCTCCGAATAAGGCCATGGCGCCCATAGCGATCGCCTCATCTTTGCCCATTGATTTGATGACAACCGGAATATTTTCCCTGATCTTTTCATTTACTGTTTGTTCCACAGCGGCAATTTCCTGGTCGGTCATTTTTGCAAAATGTGAAAAGTCGAATCGGGTATGTTCCTCATTAACAAGGCTGCCTTTTTGTGCAACATGTTTTCCCAGAACTGCTCGCAATGCTGCGTGCATAAGGTGCGTAACGCTGTGGTGGATGGTTATATTTTTTCTCCTGTGAATGTTCACAACAGCTGTTACTTCACCCGAAAGATCATTGGTAATATTTTCTGCAAAATGAATGATAAGGTCATTTTCTTTTTTGGTGTCGATGATCTTTAACCTCACCCCCAACCCCTCTCCTAGTGGAGAGGGGAGAATGAGCTCTCCGGTATCACCAACCTGGCCTCCGCTTTCGGCGTAAAAGGGAGTTGTTTCCAAAATAAACTGGAATAATTCTTTTCCCTTTCCTTTTACCTTTCTATAGCGAAGGATCTTTGTTTTTAATTCAAGCGTATCATAACCAACAAAACTATTGGAATTGCCTTCATAAACAGTGTTCCAGTCTTCGGTATCTAATGTTGTTGCGGCACGGCTTCGGTCTTTTTGTTGTTTCATTTCGGCTTCAAAACCCACTTCATCAACCGCTAAATTATTTTCGAATGCTATCAGTCTTGTAAGGTCTATTGGAAAGCCAAAAGTATCGAGTAATTCAAATGCATCAGTTCCGCTGATCATTGTGGTTGAAGCTGCAACAATGCTATCAATCTTTTTTAAACCTTTATCAAGCGTACGTAAAAATGCTTCTTCTTCTTCTTTGATCACTTTGCTTACAAAATCCTGCTGTTGCAACAACTCGGGAAAAACGGTTTCGAATTGCGTTGCTAAAGACGGTAACAACTGGTGCATCAACGGCTGTTTGTATTCCAGGTAAGAATAATAATAACGGACTGCTCTTCTTAAGATACGGCGAATAACATAGCCGGCGCCTGTATTTGAAGGTAGTTGCCCGTCTGCGATCGTAAAAGCGATGGCACGGATATGATCTGCCAATACCCTGAAAGCAATGCTTTCTTTGTCATCACCCGCTGTATATTTTTTTTGAGTGATCTTTTCTGTTGCATCAATGGTGCCTGTAAAAATATCAGTATCGTAATTGCTTTGTTTGTTTTGTAATACACGGACAAGCCTTTCAAATCCCATTCCTGTATCTACATGTTTAGCGGGCAACGGTTCCAGGCTTCCGTCTTTTTTCCGGTTGTACTGGATGAAAACATTGTTCCAGATTTCTATTACCTGCGGATGGTCATTGTTAACCAATGATGAGCCGTTTACTGATCTTTTTTCTTCGTCGGTTCTGCAATCAGCATGTATTTCTGTACAGGGCCCGCATGGGCCGGTATCGCCCATTTCCCAAAAATTGTCTTTTTTGTTACCAAGCAGAATATGATCTTCGGGTATATATTTTTTCCATTCATTCCAGGCCTCTTCATCTTTAGGTAAACCTTCTTTATCATCTCCTTCAAAAACGGTTACATATAAGTGATCCTTTGGTATTTTATACACTTCAGTCAGAAGTTCCCAGCTCCAGGCAATGGCTTCTTTTTTAAAGTACCCTTTTCCGGGCTGGGCAGGATCACCAAAACTCCAGTTGCCCAGCATTTCAAACATGGTATGATGATAGGTATCTACACCAACTTCTTCGAGATCATTGTGTTTACCACTAACACGAAGGCATTTCTGCGTATCAGCAATGCGTACATCCGGAGCTGTTTTATTACCCAGGAAATAATCTTTAAACTGGTTCATCCCCGCATTGGTGAATAAAAGAGTAGGGTCATTTTTTACCACGATAGGGGCAGATGGAACGATCACATGTTGTTTTGATCTGAAAAAATCCATGAAGGTTTGTCTTATTGCTGCACTTTGCATCATATACCAAAATGTATTGTTGTGTTGATTTTTGTAAATTAACGGTCTATATTTGTGCGCTTTGTAAAGCGTGCGCCAAAGGTAATAAAACTGCTGAATAAAGATTTACAGTATTACAGAACAGTTCATTCAGGATCTATTGCTTTTTGTTATGCGAACAACCTGCTTAATTTATTCTGTAAGACAGGATACCGGAAACTTATTAAAAAAATCGGGTTCTTTAGTTTTTAAGCATGAAAAAAATTAAATACTTCTATAATACTCATACACTCAGGTATGAAAAACTCGTTACCCCCCTTCGGGTAAAACTGCTGCGTTTTTTTGGATTCCTTTCTGCATTGATCGTAAGTTCTGCCATAGTTATTTACTTATACAACCGGTTTTTCCCAAAACCTTCAGATATTGAAGCAAACAAACGGTATGAAATTTTAAAAGATAATTATAAGGTAATTGACAGTAAAGTAAGAACACTGCAGGAACAGTTGGCGGCCCTGGAAAAACGAGACAATGAAGTATACAGGTCAATATTTGAAGCAAACCCTTTACCGGATAGTGCCCGTGCAAAAGTTATCGAGAAAAGAAATGAACTGGAAAAAGTAAATGTTATGAGCGACAATGACCTTGAAAAAGACATTGTCAACCAGCTCAATAATATGAGTGCCAGGGTTACTTTCCAGTTCAATAGTTACGATGCCATTGCAAAACTTATTAAGAACCAGGATTCAAAACTGGCCTGTATTCCGGCCATACAACCTGTAAGCAATAAACAATTGAACAGGATTGCCAGTGGATTTGGAATGCGGATCGACCCGGTATATGGAACGCCCAAAATGCACAAGGGCCTGGATTTTACAGCTCCGCAGGGAACACCGATCTATGCAACAGGTGATGGTACAGTAAAACTATCAGGCTCTTCTGAAAGTGGTTTTGGCAATCATGTCATCATCAATCATGGATATGGTTATGAAACACTGTATGGCCACATGGTTAGGGTAAAAGCCAGGCAGGGACAACATGTAAAAAGGGGGGAAGTGATCGGCTGGGTTGGAAGCACCGGAAAAAGCACCGGGCCTCACTGCCATTATGAAGTGCATATCAATGGCCAGGAAGTGGACCCGGTTTATTTCTTTTACAACGACCTGAATGCAGAACAATACGACCGGATATTAAAAATTGCTGCAACCGGAAGTGCAAAAAGTTTTGATTAACTTCATAACGGTTTAGCCGGGGTTCTATAGGCTATTAACTTTTAAAATAAAAACAATGCAGATCAAACAATCAACTTTTGATTTCGATTTATTTCCAGGAGAAGAAACTCCACGGGAAGTTCCTGTATTGCAGGAACCAGAAGAAGTGATGGAAAGCCAACAGGCGCCGGTTGGTGAGATCGTTGCAGAAAAAATAGTCCTTAAAAATGATGCATTTAAAAAAAATCCGCGTGGGCGGATGAAATTAAGTGAAATGAATGCAGTTAAAGATCAGCCGGAGATACCGGAAGATGCTGTTTTATTTGAAAAAAGATATTACAGTATTGGGGCCGTATCTGAAATGTTTAAATTAAACCAATCGCTGATCAGGTATTGGGAAAACGAATTTGATATTTTGAAGCCTAAAAAAAATGGAAAAGGCGACCGTTTTTTCCGCCCGGAAGATGTAAAAAATCTGAAACTCATCTTTCATTTATTAAGGGAAAGAAAATATACGATCGAAGGGGCAAAAGAATTTCTGAAGAAGAATAAGAAGGCAGATGAAAAATTTGCCGTCATTGAATCTTTGAAAAACCTGAGATCATTTTTACATGAATTAAAAGCAAACCTGTGATTGGAACCATTAAAAATCTTATCCTTACCTGGCTGTTGATGTTTTCCGCCAACTGTTTTCTGGAAGCACAAACCCCTTATACCAGTTCAAAAGATGAAAAACATCCCGATGTTACAATTTTAAACGGGATCATAACAAAATATGCATTGCAGAATAACGAAGAGTTCTATAAATGGTATAATGCGGGCCAAAGTATTTATGAACCACCCGCAACCGTTGTAAATGCAATGGAATTGGCAAAAGACAAAGTTCAGTTTGTTGTATTCGGAGGTACCTGGTGTGATGACACGCAATTTGTATTGCCCCGTTTTTTTAAACTGCAGGAACTGAGCGGTTTCCCGGATAACAGCATCAGTTTTTTTGGCGTAAACCGGGCAAAGCAGGCATTGGGTAATATCACTGCTGCATTTAAGATAGTTAGTGTTCCTACCATCATTGTGATGAAAAACGGAATGGAAGTTGGAAGGGTAGTGGAGTATGGAAAAACAGGTAAATGGGATGTGGAATTGGCGGAGTTGCTTAAGTAATAATAATCGTTTCTCGTCTCTTGTTTCTCGTTCGTTGAATGCTACAAACTTTGAATGCTTAAAGTAAATCGATGCTTTCTGATTATTAAATTACAAAGGAATTATCAAAAGCCCAACGAGAAACGAGAATTTATATGATTGATTGATTTTTTGCCGCTCCTGCATTTGGATCCCCGCTAAAAATATTGATATCACTTCCGGCGGAAGCAAGTTCAAGTTTTAATTCTTCAATAATCTTTTTCAAACCAATATTGATTGATTGTTTTAATTGATTGAATTCAGTCATGGAGAAATGAATGGTAAAGAATTCAATGGTTACTGTAATGCCATTCTTATTAAATTCAGAAAAGAAAACAGAAGATTTAATGATCTGCTCCGTATTTTGAGAAAGTAATTTCTTGATCTCTTCCATCAGTTTTTCAACAGATGCAGTTGCAGATTTTGCATCAAATTCCAGTTTGATCTCTGCCCTGCGCTGGCTTCTCATGCTCAGGTTATCAACAACACTGTCTACCATTTGTTTATTGGGAACGGTAACCAGGGTTTTGTCAATGGTTCTGATCCGGGTGCTTCTCAAGCCAATATGTTCTACAGTGCCAAACACATTGTTTACTTTCAGTGTGTCTCCTGTATAAAAGGGTTTATCGAAAAATATAATAAATGATGCGATGAGGTTTTCAATACTTTCTTTAGCTGCAAGTGCCAGAGCGGCTCCAACAATACTTAACCCTGTAAGAACCGTGCTTACATCCTGGTTAAAAACCACTTTTATCAGTAATAATATTCCCAGGATCGTAATGATGGCCTTTAAAAAATCCCGGAAGAAAACAATGATCTGGTCATCGCTTTTATCTTTGGTGGTCTTTGCTTTTTGTTCTAGGATCATAGCAATAAAATCTATGAGGCTTAAGGTGAACCAGATAAAATAAATGATGATCAGGCAGGAGCCGGTTTTGTCTAATATAACATCAGAAGGGCGTCCGTAAATTTTAAAATACCAGGCAGCTGGAAAAGTCAGTTTATCAATGGCGAATACGGATACCGACACCGTTATGAACCATCCCAGCGGTTTCATCATCAGCCCAATAAAGTCTTTTCGCTGTATTGTTTTCCAGTTGCGTTTAACCAGTAGAAAAAGTATCGAAGCAACAGACTGTGACAATAACCGTTGGAACAATAACACAAAAAGGATCGTTCCCAGAACAACGAGGTAACTTTGTACGCTGTTATCAAGAAAAATTGTTTCTAAAAACTTTCTCATGGATTACAAATTATTGAACGCTGTATATTTCTACGGATTCTTTTTTTAACAGGTATATTTTTCCGTTTACAGCTTTTATGCTTTCATGATCTTTGAAGAATGAAGGCAAAGTATAAGTCTTCAGGTTAAGGGAATTCAATTGATAACTATAAAGTTTGTTTTCAGAAAAACCCATTAACTTATTTCCTGAAATAGCAATATCGGCCCAGTTTAAGAAAGGAATGGTATTTTTCAATCCGCCGTAATAATCGAAAATATAAAAGCCTTTTGTATCATCGTACAGGTAAACCAGGTTTTCATTGTCTATGATCAGTTGCGGTGATGGAACATTTTCAACAAGTTGCCGCATATCTGAGCTTTCCTGGATCAGGTTTCCTTCCTCATTTATTTTTTTGAGTTTAAGGTCCTGTTCATCAAATACCCAAATATTATTATCGTAGGAAGTAGCAATTGCTTTTACACTGAAAATATTTTGTTTCCTCAGGTTGATCGTGTTACGTTGTGTAAGCAACCTGTCAAGAATTACCACCGTTGAATAATTTTTATAGTATACCAGAATCTTCAGCGGATTGTTTACATCTATATATGAAGGGTTGCCATATTTTTTTACATCATTGAAAGCTGCCAGGGAATCGCCCCGGTTGTTCAGTTTTTTTAATTGGTTTCCGGCAGTGATCACATAAATATTATCAAGCATATCAACATTCAGATAAATAAAGTTGCCAACTATGGATCTTTCGAAAGTAAAGTTTGAATCTGACTTGTTTAGAGTAGTATGCGATGTAACAGGGATGGATTTGGTTTGTGCACAACCCATAAAGGTTGAAAATGACAAAAAGAAAACGATGTATAAAAAATATTTTTTCAACATGTTATTTATTGTAATAAAGTAATGACATGTCATTGCCGTCGAAAACTGCATAACTATCGTATTTGATCCAGTCGCCAAGATTCAGGTAACGGCTTTTATCATTCAGTTTGATATCCAGGGGTAAATGGCGATGGCCGAAAATAAAATAATCGAAGTGTTGTTTTTGGAGGATATTTTTGCTGTACTGGATCAACCATTCCTTGTCATCTCCTAAAAACACTTCATCCGTCTGTCCTGTTTGCGCCCTGCTTTTCCTGCTGAAATAACCGGCAATTCCCATTCCTATAAAAGGAGGCAAGATGCCAAAGAGCCATTGGCATGCTTTGTTACGGAATATTTTTTTGATGAATTTATAACCCTGGTCACCCGGGCCAAGCCCATCGCCGTGGCCGATGAGGAATTTTTTTCCATTGTAAGAAAATTCCTTTGGCTCAAAATATACCGGGATATTCAATTCCTTTTGAAAATAATCATTCATCCACATGTCATGATTTCCCACAAAAAAATAAAGCAGGATGCCACTGTCAGAAAGTTCTGCAAGTTTTCCGAGTATTCTTACATATCCTTTTGGAACAACTTTTTTGTATTCGTACCAGAAATCGAACAAGTCGCCGAGGATGAAAATTTCAGCAGCATCTTGTCTAATCTTATCCAGGAATTGAATGATCTTTTTTTCACGTATAAGACTTGATGCTGCATCAGGTGCCCCCAAATGAAAGTCGGAGAGAAAATATATTTTTTTTGATGGGTCCATCGTCAAATATATTACGGCTTATTTTTTTCCTGCAGATATTTCAGCACATCGCCTGTTGCAATTTCTTTCAATCCTTCCACACTTCCATTGTACCAATAGATCCAGGCTTTTGAGGAAACACCTCCCTGGAATACAGTAACAGTTTCGCGTTTATACATGGGTGTTTCACCGGTTTCCACATTTATTCCTTCGTAATCATCCAGTTGTTCTATAACCCAGTTAAATTCTTCTGGATTGTTAAAAACATATAATTCGCCATTGATATAAGCATCTTCAGTAGTTGGGATTGCCACCGGGTAAGGGCCCTTGTCATAAAATTTACCTTGTACCATAGCCTCCCCTAATAAATGAAAATACTGGGTAAGGTATTGATAAACCGGGTTGCGAAAGCCACTTCTTAATGAACCGTAAACAAACAATTGACTGGTGGTTGTTTCCATTGATTGATAATTTAAATTAAAGGATCGGATGGTATTTTATGCTTCTACCAAAAAACAATATACTTCTTTTGGGCCATGTACACCGGTAACAAGTGTTTTTTCTATATCGGCAGTGCGGCTTGGCCCGCTTGCAAACGTTATGAGAGAAGGCATATTACCACTGTATTTATCTTTTAAAAAAAGCAATGCGTCTTTGATATCATACTTCATCTGGTTGCTGTAGGCAATACAAATATGTATCGGGGCATATACACTGGTTGTTCTGCCGCTTTGTTGTGCAGAGCTCATAACGATCGTTCCGGTACGTGCTACAAGGCATTCACAACCGGTAACTGAAATTTCGCATGAAGCAAGATCGTGGAAAGTTTCTTTATTGAACAAGGAAGCTATTTTGTCTTCTTTAAAATAAATTTTAGTCCAGTTTTTTGCAACCAGTAAATCCTGCAATTGTTTTTTCAGGTCCGATTCGTTTGTACAAAAGGCAAACCTGCCCTGCAATTTTGTAAATTCTTCTGCAAATACAATGGCCGCATCATCCTGGGCGGCTGTAAATACGGATTGTGCACCTTCGCTGTGCGGGAAAGGCAAAGGCACCGGATTACTCAGTGCCTGCCGGATTTTTTTTAAAATATTTTCCTTAGCCGGAGAAACAGCCATTGTTGAATGTTAAATTTGTGGCGGATTTTTTAATTCTTTAGGAATATCAGTTGAAGGAGCATCGCTAACAACTTCATCAGGCGTAATGTCAAGAATTTTTTTCTCTTCATAAGGCCGTTTACCAATCAATGCTTCAACATCGCTTTTAAACAAAACTTCTTTGACCAATAATTCTTTGGCGAGTTTTTCAACTTCAGTCCTTTTTTCTATCAGGAGGTTTTTTGTTTTAACATAAGCTTCGTCTATCAGTTTCCTTACTTCGTGATCGATCATTTTGCCTGTTTCTTCACTAAAAGGTTTTGTAAAAACGTTTTCCTGGTTGGGATCATAATAACTGATATTACCTACTTTGTCATTCATACCGTAAACGGTTATCATGCTGTAAGCTATTTTAGTGATCTGTTGAAGGTCATTGCTAGCTCCCGTGCTTATTTTTCCAAAGAAGATATCTTCGCTGGCCCTGCCACCCAATGTCATGCAAATCTGGTCGATCAGTTGATCTGTATTGTATAAGTATTGTTCCTTCGGAGTGTATTGTGCATATCCCAATGCAGCAGTGCCCCTGGGCACGATCGTTACTTTCAAAAGCGGGTAAGCATGTTCCAGGTACCATCCGCAAATAGCGTGGCCGGCCTCATGGTAAGCAATGATCTCCTTTTCTTCCGGTGAAATGATCTTATTCTTTTTTTCCAACCCGCCAATGACCCTGTCAATTGCATCCTGGAAATCACTCATGTCAACAGCATCTTTATTTTTCCTTGCTGCAATCAATGCAGCTTCGTTACAAACATTGGCAATATCTGCGCCTGCAAAACCAGGCGTTTGTTCTGCCAGCTTGTGAATATCAAGTTTTTGAGAAATCTTTATTGGCACAAGGTGTACTTTAAAGATCGCTTCACGACCAACCAGGTCGGGGCGGTCAATCGTTATCTGCCTGTCGAAACGGCCCGGCCTTAACAATGCATTGTCTAATACATCCGGGCGGTTGGTTGCTGCTAAAATAATTATTCCAAGATCGGTTCCAAACCCATCCATTTCAACCAGTAACTGGTTCAGGGTATTTTCTCTTTCATCATTGCTCATCATCATATTCTTTCCCCTTGCACGGCCAATGGCATCGATCTCATCTATAAATATGATACAAGGTGCTTTTTCCCTGGCCTGTTTAAACAGGTCCCTCACCCGGCTGGCACCAACACCTACAAACATTTCCACGAAATCACTTCCACTCAGGCTGAAGAACGGAACCTGTGCTTCCCCTGCAACTGCTTTTGCCAAAAGCGTTTTACCGGTACCGGGAGGTCCAACCAGCAATGCGCCTTTTGGTATTTTTCCGCCAAGTGCTGTATATTTTTTTGGGTTCTTAAGAAAGTCAACGATCTCCATTACTTCAACCTTTGCTTCATCAAGGCCTGCAACATCACCAAAATTGATATTGACCTTGGTACCTTTTTCAAAAAGGGTTGCTTTTGATTTACCGATATTGAAGATACCGCCCGGGCCGCCGCCACCACCTGGCCCACCTACCTTGCGCATCATCAGAACAAATAAGAAACCAATAAATAAAATGGGTAATAAGGTGCTGATGATCTGGCCAAAAAGTTCTCCTTCATCATCCGGCGAATCAGATACCTGTGGTATTTGAGGATTGTTCTTGTAAACTTCTCCCATTTGGGCTGCAAATGTTTTATCATCTATGATGCTGAAAAAAAGTTGCGGCTGATTGATCTTTGTTGCGGCATCATATTTTTTGTTGTCTTCTTTGTCATTCAATAGTGAGCGATAAAAATCAGCCTTTTTTATGAGGCTGTCTTTATTAATAAAAACCCTGACTATTTTTTTGTTTCTGATGGTTTTCATTTTTTCAACATCGCCCTGTTTCAACATCAGGTAAAACTTCTGTTGATCTGTTTCAATACCTGCGCTGTTTACATTGTGCATCAGGGTGTATGCAACAATTGAGATTGCGATCAGGCTGTATATCCAGTATATGTTGAATTTATTTTTTTTCTTCAGCGGGTCTTCTCCGGGAGGTGTCATATTATTCGGTGGCATTTTCCTTTTATTACTTTGTTGATTCATATTTAATGTTGGTATTTCTTAAAATATCTCGGTTTATTATTTATCAATGTGCTCAATAACCGGTGCATCGCTCCACAATTCTTCAAGTTGATAAAATTTTCTTGGTTCAGGCAACATGACATGTACTACTACATTTACAAAATCTATCAATATCCATTGTTCTGCCTGTCTTCCTTCATGTTTATAAGGTTTTTCATCACAGTCTTTGAACACTTCTACTTCTATATTATCGGCAATTGCCTTAAGCTGGTTGTTGTTATTTGCCTGGCAAATGATAAAAAAATCGGCCACTGCTTCTGGAATCTTACGCAGGTCAAGGCTTACGATGTTTTCGCCTTTTTTTTCCTGTATAGCGTGAATGATTGTTTTGAAAATTTTACTGTTTCTTGTTAATCTCGTCAGGCTGCTTTTTTTGCGGCTGTTTAATGTGTCAAGGTTGTTCAAATGTGTTTCTGTTTTATTAATAATATTTGCAAAAGGCATACTGTGCCTGATAAGCTAAATTCATGTAGCTTGCAACTTTATTCAAAAGTACTATTTCTTTGTCATTTGATTATTTTGAAATCGACAGAAATGTTAAGCATTTTAGATAGCGTGGATAGTACCAACAACTATGCCATGGGAATGATTCATGCTGATTTGGCGAAAGATGGCATGGCCTGGTTTGCCCGTCAGCAGACGGCCGGCAAGGGGCAGCCGGGTAAAATATGGGAAAGCAGCGCAGATCAAAACATCTTATTAAGTATCGCCGTAAAGCCTGCGGAGGTTTTTTTTCAAAAACAATTCTACTTTAATGCTGCTGTAGCCCTTGCCTGTTTTGACCTTTTTAAAAGTTATGCAGGTGATGAAACCTCCATAAAATGGCCCAATGATATTTATTGGCGTGACAGAAAGGCAGGCGGGATACTAATTGAGAATAAATTAATGGGTGCAACCTGGAAATGGGCCGTTGTAGGGATTGGCATCAACATCAACCAAACAAGTTTCAGTAAAAAGCAGGTAAATGCCGTTTCTTTGAAACAGATCACAGGGAAAGAATGGGATCCATTGATGATCGCAAAAGAACTACATGAACTTATTTTGGTCCGCTTAAAGGATTTTTCACAAATTCGTTTAAACGAAATATTGGTCCGGTACAATGAAAATCTTTACAAAAAGGATCAGCTTATCTTCATAAAAAAAGACGGCGTCCTCTTTGAAACCCGTATAAAAGCCGTGAATGAATCCGGGGAGCTACAAACTATTGACAATATTGAAAGAAAATTCAGGCTTGGAGAGGTAGAATTTGTGTTTCAGCATTCATAGTTTTTCGGCTTTCCTTGCCTCTGCTTCAAATTTATTGTTATAGTATCCATGCCGGATACTTTCGTATAAATATTTCAGGATGAATCTCCAATACCCATGCTGGTTGAATTGCTGAACATGGCAAAGTTCATGTTTAAGCCATTTTTCATCCTGCAAAAAATCTTTTTTACTTGTATTATGCAAGTGAATGGTTTTACCCAAAACCATGGCAACAGAATCGGTTCCGAGTTTTTTTGCGGCTATTCCTGCCAGCCAGGAATTTTCTTTTATAGAAAATTCAGTGTTATTCAATTTCATCCCAGGCTTTTAATATTTCTTCCGTATGGATTTTGCTTTTTGGCTTTAAAAATATTTTCAGGATGATGCCTTTTTCATTTATTAAAAAAGTAGTCCGTTGAAGGCCCATGTATTTTCTTCCGTACAGTTGTTTCTCTCCCCAAACCCCATATTTATCAATGATCTTGTGTTCAGGGTCGGCTATCAGTGTAAATGGCAGATCGAATTTTGCCTCAAATTTTTTGTGCTTTTTTACTTCATCCGGACTGATGCCAATAACAGCAATACCTTTCTTTTTAAGCAATCCAAAATTGTCACGAATGTTACAGGCCTGCACGGTGCAGGTTGGGGTATCATCTTCAGGATAAAAATAAAGTACTATTTTTTTTCCTTTAAGATCTGATAAAGAAATCAGTTTTCCGTTTTGGTCGGAACCTCTGAATGCAGGTGCTTTTTGTCCTTCTGTTAATGATGTCATCTTGTAAAATGATAATTTTTTTCTGTTTTATTTCCAGCCAGGTCTTCTGCAATTATTTTCAGGTCATGTTCGCCGTTACTGCATTGTTCATCAATATCATAAATAAAATTACGTCCTTTATCATTGCTGAAGCAGATCCATTTTCCATCCAGTAAGCCTGTGAATTTTTTAATTTCATCGGTATTATCAGTTATGGAAAATTTTATCCTGGTTATTTTCGAGGCATTCATTCCATCTCTAAAACCTATTGGGACAATTGATGGCGGAATGCTGTCAACCATCAATTCAAAATTACCAAACTCCCTGAAACTGGCCTTATACCAGCCATTTTTGTTGGTTGCTTTTTTGTAGTCCTCTTTATTTCGATAAAAACGTTTCATAATTATCCGGCCGGAATCAGCGGGAGAATAATTGTTACGGATCTTAATTGAAAAATAATTATGCAACGGAACAGATGGATTGTGTAACTGGTAAATAACATTTCCATTGGTTCCGATGGATTCATTGTAAATGAACCTGAAAGAATCATACAGGCTTTTTTCGGGTAAATAAAAACTAACATTGTTGTTCTCAAAAATATTGATAAAACCCGGGTGAAACATTTTGCCCTGGCTGAACCCGGATTCATTTTTTATTATACGTTCCCGTTTTATCGAAAACCAGAGTGTTGACTGATTGCCTTCTGTATCGGTTACCAATACCCTGATCGTATGATTGTTCTCATCCTCCAAATTTATTACTCCGTCATTTCCCGGGGTGGTTTTATAAATACCGT
>JAYSWW010000270.1:0-1626 GCA_043717805.1 Ferruginibacter sp. | reverse complement strand
CCAGACGACTTTAGAACTTCAGATGCCTTACAGTCAACCCATCATTGATCAGTTGTTTCAATGAATCAATTCCGATCTTTAAATGATTTTCTACAAATTGTGCAGTAACTGCTTTGTCGCTGTCTTCTGTTTTAACACCTTCAGGCACCATTGGCGAATCACTTACCAATAACAAGGCACCCGTTGGGATCTTATTATAAAATCCAACAGTAAAAATCGTAGCTGATTCCATATCAATGGCATAAGCCCTGATATTTTTAAGGTATTCCTTAAACACTTCATCATGTTCCCACACACGTCGGTTTGTTGTATAGCATACACCGGTCCAGTAATCAACCTGGTAATCACGGATGGTTGTGGAAATGGCTTTTTGCAGGGCAAATGCAGGCAATGCAGGTACCTCGGGTGGCAAATAATCATTGCTGGTACCTTCACCCCTGATAGCAGCTATTGGGAGAATTAAGTCACCGATCTTGTTTCGTTTTTTTAACCCACCACATTTTCCCAGGAACAACACTGCTTTTGGATGGATGGCTGTTAGCAGATCCATAATGGTTGCAGCTCCCGGGCTTCCCATTCCAAAATTGATTATGGTAATATTATTTGCAGTTGCGCATTGCATGGAACGGTCCATACCTATGACTTCCACACTGTTCCATTCTGCAAACATTTTTACATAATTGGAAAAATTTGTAAGCAGGATATACTCTCCAAAATTTGTTAATTTTTCACCTGTGTACCTTGGTAGCCAGTTTTCAACTATTTCTTCTTTTGTCTTCATCTTTAAATTATTCGTTTATTTGTTGAATTAAAAGCAGGCAGCATAAATCATTTTGCCGGAAAGAAAATGTATTATAATAAAAATACAAAATAATTCATTGATTCGTGATGATTAAAATCGAATTCCCTTCTTATCATCCTAAAATAAAAGATACAGGAGGTAAAGAATATATTTTTGACACTTTCCGCAAACGCTGGATATTGCTCACACCCGAAGAATGGGTAAGACAGAATTTTCTGCAGTATTTGGTTGAAACAATGCATTACCCCGCAAGTTTGATTGCAGTTGAGAAACAATTGTTCCTGGGTGATGTAAAAAAAAGATTTGATATTGTTGTGTATGACAAAGTATCAAAACCATTCATGATCATAGAATGTAAGGAAATGAGAGTTCCGCTGTCTGAAAAAGTATTACAACAGGCACTTAGTTATAATTCAAATATCCAGGCCAGGTTTTTGGTCATAACCAACGGCAGCCATTGTGTAGGATTTGAGAAAAAGAATGATAGGTTTTCAGAAATAAATGCAATTCCTGAATTTTAATACAATTCGTTTATCATTTTAAATTAAAATCCCCCGGGTGATGTCGGGGGATTTTAATTTATTTTATAATAAAATGGTTATGGGAAAATACCCAATTCACCATAACTTGTAGCAACTTTATTGATTGCACTCACATAAGCGGCTGTACGCATATCCGGTATTTCTGAATTACCTAACCAGATAGCCATGATCTCCCTGGTTGCTGAGATCATCGTTTCTTCCAGCCCGCTGTGTACAAGGTCAACTTCCTCCGGGCCATGTAAAATAAATTTACGTTCGCCATCACTTACCTGCTTACCTGTA
>JAYSWW010000269.1:0-4234 GCA_043717805.1 Ferruginibacter sp. | reverse complement strand
TCGGGTTCTGTGTTGCCAGTACTATGAACGGATAATCCATCAAATGCGTATACCCGTCAACGGTGATCTGCCTTTCTTCCATCACTTCAAAAAGGGCCGCCTGTGTTTTTGCCGGGGCACGGTTTATCTCATCGATCAGTACAATATTGCTGAAAACAGGTCCCGGTTTAAAAGTAAAGGCCGCATCTTTCGGGTTGAATATGGAAGTTCCTACAACATCACTGGGCATCAGGTCGGGTGTAAACTGCAAACGGGAGAATTTGATATCCATGATCTTTGCCATAAGTTTGGCAGCCAGGGTTTTGGCAACTCCGGGAACACCTTCAATTAATATATGCCCGTCGCACAAAATACCAATGAGCAACAGGTCTACCAGTTGCTGTTGACCAACGATCACTTTACGAACCTCTGTCCGCATGGCATCGAGCATCTGGTTCAGTTCTGAAACATTTGTTTGCTGTTCGAATATATTCTCTTCCATTATTTTCGTTTTTTATAAAATTGCTGAATTTGCTCATTTAAAGATAACAGTTGATAGTCATCTATGGTACTGTTTTGATTGGCATGACTGATCGCATTAAAAAGTGCGGTGGTCTTTTCTTCAGAAACGCCTGATTTCCGGCTGAGCGCTGTGATGAAATCTTTGTTGCCTGTATTCGTATTCAAAAAATAATTGTTCCTGATAAATTCATGAAAATAGGTGATCATCTTGTCTGCGATATTCTTATTATCATGATGCTGCAGGTAAAGCCTGGCAATGGTTTCAGTAAAAGCGACAGAACTGTTCAGGTTTGGTTTTATTTCCCGGATGATCCGTTGCCTTCTTTTTCCGGCAAATAAAACATACAATAACAGCATTGACAACAGCAGCCAGAAAGAAGTTTTCAAAGGCGGGTAATTGAACAATTCACATAACATGCAATTCTCAACCGGTTTCCTGTTATTCAGTTTATAATAATAGTCATCCCAATAAACATGTTCCGGAGCTTCGTGCAATACCTGCATCAACCCCTGCATATATTTATAATTATCATGCTTCAACAGGAAATAATTACTGAATGCACGTGGATCGGTGTGAAGAAACAACTTACCCTTACCCCAGAAAAAAACAATGCAATTGGTTTTTCCTTCGGTATTGTATCCAACCACCCTGCAGTATTTTTCATTTATCTCAGAAAAATGACTCACAAAAGGTTTGTAATAATAACCCGATGAATCTACCGACAGGTTGATCTCTTTAAAAAGGCTGACATAAGTCTGCCGGTAATTCGCCGGTAAAAATTCTAGTAGCGGGTTGGCAGAAACCACTTTACAAAATATTTTATTCAACAGGGCAGAATCAAAATTTGCAGTCGCAAAAAAAGCAGTATTGCCGTTGTACACAAAATTAAGGATGGCATCAGCATCCTTTTCATCAACCAATAAATTGCGGCTTGCACAAAAATAAACAGAGGCACTGTCGTTGAAAATGGCAGCTGTTTTAACAAAAGGTTCTTTGACCGTTTGAACATCAATACCCGGAAAACTGTTTTGGTAAATACTTTTTGCGATAAATGTGCCGAATGGTTTTGTATCCTTATAAGAATACGTTTCCCGCAGATCGGGCAACTTTGGCTTTAACCTGCATGCAACAAGCAAACTACAGCAACTGATGATTATATAGATACTTTTTAATTTCAAACAACCATTAAATTTTACTGTAAAAATTCTCAAACTTTTTTTCGATCGCAGTATATGTTTCAACATTCAATGCAAAATTCCCGTACCATATATATTCATAATTTAAAACCAATGAAGAGAATTCATTTCGCTTTTCAGATTGTATTTCCTGAACGTACTGGTAATTGGTTTTATCAGCAGAAAAATGTATGTACTCTTTATCGGCCAAATGAATCAGTGTTTTCAGGAACTGGTAACGGACCGTTAACCTGTAATCGGCCTGGCTTAAAGATTGCTGAATAAGTTTATCATAATCTGAAACAGTTTCAAACTTTTCTTCTGAAGGCAGTTCATTCACCGGTGAAGCAGCCGGATTCCTTTTAAAAATCCCATTGCTGATGAATAACCTGTACAAAATAAAGCCAACAAAGACAATGGCTGTTGCCCAAAAAAAGAATTGCGGAATTCCGGATGCAAATAATTTCTGGAAAAAACCATAGGGTTGCTCCCCGGTTGATTTTTCATAATTATCCATTTCTTCCTGTTGTTTTATTTTTAACAGGCTATCAAGGTTTTTTGCCCATGCAAAGCGTTTGTTGTTTTTCCATGCTGCAACCGTATCGGGTAAAATGCTGATCTCTGTAATATACAGGGTAGTATCTGAAAGGATATCTTTGTTTTCCTGCAATGCATTTTCACCCGAATCATTGAACGTATTGTTTGTCAGCGTTTGATCCTGATCATTTAGAAGTGATGAATCAATGTATTCAAAACGCTGATCCTGTGCATGTGTAATTGACATGCTACAGGCAACAAGCATCAAGGAAAAAAATAATTTAATCATTGGCTCCATTTAACCGGCTAACAATTCCATCATTTTTTATAAAGAATCCCCTGCGGTGAAGTTTGATGGGCCATATCACAAAATACCAGGTAATTAAGAATATCGACCCTGTTAATATTAATACAGCCAGCCATACTGGCAATCCGGCGTTGTAGGCTTTGTCGAAAGTCTGGCTCATCAGGTGGGTGATATAACTTTCCAGGAATGCTGCAACGATGAAAAACGGAATGAGGCAGATCAGCACTTTTGCAGCGTCTTTTGCAGCCCGTTTGAAAGACTCGATCCTTTTATAAGTTCCGGGAAATAATATACCGCTGGCAAGTATAAAGCCTGCAGTTGCTGCAATGACAATTGAAGAAATTTCAATGGTTCCGTGGATCCATATAACTAAAATTGATTTGTAACCAAGCCCGTTTGCAAAAAACAAATATTGAAAACTGCCCAGCATGATCCCGTTGCTCCATAAAAGTGATAAGGTAAAAATGCCAAGTGTGAATCCACCCATAAAGGTTAAAAATGAAACCCTGATATTGTTAAAAGCGATCCTGACGAACATGCTGAACGGATTTTCGTCTTTATACACACCAAATGGATCGCCTTTTGCAATATTTTCTTCCGTCATATCAACATATTCATTTCCCAATATGCCCCTGACAAAATCGGGGTTGTGCATGGAAGAAAAAATACCGATACAGGTAAACAATAAAAATAAAAATACTGTAAACAAAAAGATGAGCTGGTATTTTTTAAAAAGCAGGGGAAGTTCATATTTCCAGAACTGGAATACGCGGCTGTATTTTTCCTTTTTATGCTGGTAAATACTTTGATAGATTGAAGCTGCGATACCGTTTATCCAGCGGGTAACCTTGCTTTTTGGATAAAATGTCTTGGCATAAGAAAGATCATCTATCAATGTAATGAAGCGTTCGGCCGTTTCATCAGGATTTTCTGATTGCTGGTGCTGGTAATCTTTCCATTTATCAGCATTTTTT
Organism: Ferruginibacter sp.; assembly: GCA_043717805.1. Lineage (GTDB taxonomy): Bacteria > Bacteroidota > Bacteroidia > Chitinophagales > Chitinophagaceae > Ferruginibacter. The sequence goes on along the minus strand of JAYSWW010000269.1, from coordinate 739 downwards.
TTTATGAACATTGCTTCTCTCAAGGCGCACTCCTTTTTATGGGGTATTAATTAAAACCGTTTAATACGTTTAAAACCCGTTTAAAAATCGTTTAAAGGTTTTTCAGGATGAAAGTATCTTGCATAACTCAAATCTTAAACGTCTTAAACGTCTTAAACGTCTTAAACGTCTTAAACGTCTTAAACCTCTTAAACGTCTCCCCACAATTTGATACATTTTTGATAAATAAAAAAATATCGTTTGTGATGCTGTTTCTAATTGTAAATTGCAATGAAGATGGCGATCATACAAATATCAACTGCTTTTAATATTGATCTTGAATTTGAGATCGCGGCTTTTCACAAACGGTTGTTTGCCTACCTGATCGATTTTTTTATCCTGATCCTGTTTCTATTCAGTATGAAATGGGTTTTATATGCCGGTTTTTCCATGAGGCTCGAAGACAATATGGGACTGGATATTCTGCTCATCAGCCTTCCTATGCTGTCGTATTCACTTGCAACCGAACTGTGGATGAACGGGCAAACCATCGGGAAAAAACTCATGTCGATCCGTGTTATCAGCCTTGATGGTGGCGAACCTACTCTTGGACAATTTATATTAAGGTGGATCACGAAGTTCTTTGAATGGCCATTCTTTTTTGGCTATGTACTTTTTTCATTCAATGCAATACTTGGATATATCATTTTAACTGGCCTGCTGGGGATTGCTGTGGTGATAACCATTTCTGTAAGTAAGT
>JAYSWW010000268.1:0-4237 GCA_043717805.1 Ferruginibacter sp. | reverse complement strand
CAGGTATAATTTTTTGCCAAGTGTGCCTCCCGGGTGAAATTTTGCAAAATCATCGCTGTTGAATTCTTTTAGTTCCATCAGGCAAACCGCCAAAGCGTCTCCCATTACCATTTGGGCTGTTGTGCTTGTTGTTGGGGCAAGGTTGTTTGGACAGGCTTCTTTTTCAACCGTTGTATTTATTAATATATCACAATTTTTAGCAAGATAGGACTGAATATTTCCAGCCATGCCAATTAATGTATTTCCGAAATTTTTGATCAGAGGAAGCAACACTTTGATCTCGGGACTGTCGCCGCTTTTACTGATGAGCAGAATGATGTCTTCCTGTTGAATCATTCCAAGGTCTCCGTGAATGGCATCTGCAGCATGCATAAATACAGCTGCTGTTCCCGTACTGTTTAACGTTGCTACAATTTTTTGTGCTATGATGGCGCTTTTACCTATGCCGCTTACAATGAGTCTGCCTTTACAGTATGCGATCTTTTCAACTGCTTTTTCAAAATCATGGTTTATAAAACTTTCAAGTCCGCTTATAGAAGCCGCCTGTAGTTTAATTGTGCGAAGCGCAACCGGTATGATAATATCGCTTTTCATTTTGAAGCCGCAAACCTACTTTAAATAAGGGATAATGCAAAGAAACAGGATGCCGGTAAAAACTGTTTGCTCCCTAACCTGGCTTAATAATTTTAATTTATTTAGTCACATCATCAAAAAAATCGCTATCTTAATAGGTAATTAAAACCTTGTTAAGATGTAGAATGAACCTGCATTTGTTTGTTATTGCGGGTGCGTTGAATTAACTTCGCCGCCCCTTTATAAAAAACTTGTTTCAACAATATTGATCCGTTATAAAATGTGAAAGAGAGAAAAACGTTATGGCAACAGTAAAATCAAAATCAGCTCCTGGAAAAAAATCAGCCGCAAAAACACCTGCTATTAAAAAGTTTGACGAAAAAAACCTGGCAGACCTGTCTACTCAATTGCAACAACAATTTGGTTTTGACGGGTTTAAAGGCCCGCAGGAAGAGATCATCAAAACCTTGTTAAGCGGAAGGGACGCCTTTGTAATTATGCCAACAGGCGGGGGTAAAAGCCTTTGTTATCAATTGCCGGCAATGATCAGTGAAGGTGTTGCTATCATTGTATCTCCTTTAATTGCACTGATGAAAAACCAGGTAGACCTTGTAAGAAGCTATAGCAGTAAAGATGATGTTGCCCACTTCTTAAACAGCTCCCTGAATAAAGGACAACAAAAAACAGTAAAAGACGACCTCGTTTCCGGTAAAACCAAAATGCTTTATGTTGCTCCCGAAACACTTACCAAAGAAGACAATATTGAATTTTTCAGATCACTGCCCATTTCATTTTTTGCAGTAGATGAGGCCCATTGCATCTCCGAGTGGGGGCACGATTTCAGGCCGGAATACCGCCGGTTAAAAGAGGTGACAGACCGTATAAACCCGGATGTTCCTATTATTGGATTAACGGCCACGGCTACCCCAAAAGTACAAAGCGATATATTAAAAAACCTTGGGCTTCGCAATCCCGCCGTATTTATTTCTTCTTTTAACAGGCCAAATTTGTATTATGAAATTCAGCCAAAAGTTAACCTGGAACAAACAAACAAAAGCATTGTTCGTTTTATTCAGCAACACAAAAATAAAAGCGGAATCATTTATACGCTCAACCGGAAAACAACCGAAGAGCTTGCGAGCATGCTTATGGCAAATGGTATAAAGGCAGTGGCATACCATGCCGGCCTTGACGCCAAATTAAGATCGGAAAGGCAGGACCAGTTTTTAAATGAAGATGTGCATGTAATTGTTGCTACGATCGCATTTGGAATGGGTATTGATAAACCGGATGTTCGTTTTGTGATCCATTATAACATTCCAAAATCAATAGAAAATTATTACCAGGAAACCGGCAGGGCGGGAAGAGATGGCTTGGAAGGGAAGTGCATTTTATACTATTCGCATAAAGATGTAGCCAAACTTGAACATTTAATGAGAGACAAGCCATTGAGTGAAAGAGAAGTCGGGGCACAGCTTATTAATGAAACCGTTTCTTACGCAGAAAGCAGTATTTGCAGGCGGAAAACCCTTTTATATTATTTTGGTGAGGGATATGATGATAAAAAAAGCTGCGGGCATTGCGACAATTGTTTAAACCCTAAAGAAAAGATCGAAGCAAAGGATGATGTGGTAATTGTATTAAAAGCAATTAAGGCGCTGGGTGAGCATTTTACCATAGAATATGTTATCCCGATTCTTTTGGGCAATGCAAACCAGCAGGTTAAAATGTACCGACACGAGGAGCTTGATGTTTTTGCAAGTGGCAATGATAAAGAACCTCATTACTGGAGCAGCCTGATACGCCAAATGTTACTGAATGATTTATTGGAAAAGGATATTGTTGAGTATGGCATCTTAAAGTTCACCAAAAAATCAGAGGCCTTTTTAAAAAAACCAATTTCTTTTAAAATAGCATTGAACAATTTGTTTGAAGAAGCAAATGCCGACGATGAAGAAGGGGAAGAGGCAGGTGCACAATCGGGCGCTGCCGATGAAATATTGCTGGAATTATTAAAAAATGCCAGGAAGAAAGTTGCCAAAGAAAAAAACCTGCCTCCTTTTGTAATTTTCTTAGAAAGTTCCCTGGAAGATATGGCCACTATGTTTCCCACTTCAATTCCTGAACTGGAAAAAATAAGTGGCGTAAGCAAGGGAAAAGCAATGCGATACGGCAAACCGTTCCTGGATATCATCAGCAGTTATGTTGAAGAAAACGACATTGAAAAACCCGATGACTTTGTTATGAAGTCTGTGGCAAACAGAAATAACAATAAAATATTTATCATTCAAAATGTAGACAAGAAAATCCCGTTGGAAACCATTGCAAAAACCAAGGACCTTCGTTTAGAAGAATTATTGGAAGAAATGGAAACCATTGTGGCAAGCGGAACCAAACTCAATTTAAATTATGCCATCAATGATATGGTTGATGAATATGAACAGGAGGAGATCATTGATTACTTTAAAAGCTGTGAAACATCTTCTTTGCAGGTAGCACAGGAAGAACTTGCCGAAAGTGATTTTAACTGGGAACAACTGAAACTGATGCGTATTAAATTCTTGTGCGAATATGGGAATTAGATGCAATACCGTCGCCTTTTATAGGTATTAAAAAAATTGGCTTTTAATATTTTATGACATTTGCCAATATTCAATCCTAAAATATTACGTTTTACACAAAAACCCCTTATTTTTGCTGCCCCGAAAGGAATTAATATGATATTGAGTTGGTGCGGTAGCTCAGTTGGTAGAGCAAAGGACTGAAAATCCTTGTGTCGGCGGTTCAATCCCGCCCCACACCACAGAAGCGGGAAAATTGATGTTACAGTCGGTTTTCCCGTTTTTATTTTCCGCTAAAACTCCCTTCAGGCGTGCAAAGTAGAGGAATACAGAATTGATTTTAGGAGTTCGATAATCCCTTGTTTCCTTATCTACAAAAATTCCCTCCGGAAACACCAAATATTGAATGCGTTGTTTATTAGCGTAATTGCTCAAATCCCACAGGGACGGGAGGTTTGAAGAAAATTCAACTGCCAGTTCGGTACATTTTTGCAGGTTCGAGAAATTAGTTCCTGTCTTTGCTATTTGCTGTTCGATCTGTCCCCGCTCCCCTTCAAATTTCTCTTTCATCTGGCGATAAGTATCCCTATCAATATCGCCTTCAATAAACCGCTCATTCAGCTTTAGAAGCTTATTGTTTAGTTCTGTGAGATTGCGGTTCATAATGCTCCGCTGTGCGGTATTTTCCTTATTGCTTTCCAAATACACAGCCTCCATATCCTGTGCAATTAATTTGGCGATGGATGGACTAACGGCTAATGACATATCCTTTAACAGGTATTTAAAATCTTCATGCAATTGTTTTGCGTTCAGGTTGCAATTGCAACCCTTGCTGCTGCATTTATAATACCAAAGTGTTTCCTTTTTGCGGTAGGCAGTATAAGGCCGTTTGCATTTATCGCATTTCAAAAATCTTTTCAACGGGGCTTCTTCCCTTTCACATTTCAGTTGTAGCCCATCCTTATGGTGCGGCAATGCTTTATTAGCTTTCAGGAATATTTCCTTTGAAATCATCTTTTCATGATTTCCTTCAACTACATCCCCTTCAAGCATATTATGAACCATCAGGCCACAATAGAATGGATTGCGAAACATATCCGACA
>JAYSWW010000267.1:0-4245 GCA_043717805.1 Ferruginibacter sp. | reverse complement strand
CCACTTATCAAAACTGGGAGTTGATCATTGTAGACGATGTGTCAACAGATAAGACGGTTGAAGTTGCCAGGTCGTATGAACAAAAAGACAAGCGCATTCATGTATATGTAAATGAAAGAAATTTAGGTGATTATCCAAACAGGAATAAGGCCGCATCTTATGCAACCGGTAAGTACATTAAGTATGTGGATGCAGATGATGCCATATATTACTGGGGTTTACAGGTAATCGTTGAAATGATGGAGCAATTCCCGGAAGCAGGTTATGGCCTCGACAGCCTTGAACAGGATGATGAAAGAATGTTCCCTTATTTATTAAAACCTGCTGATGCTTACCTTGCGTATTATACACGCCGGTTGGGCGTATTTGACAAAGCGCCTACTTCCTGTATCATAAAAAGGGATGTTTTTATGGCGGAATATGGATTTAAACCGCTCAGGATGGTAGGAGATTCTGAAATGTGGCACCGCTTGTCTTTAAAATATCCTGTTTTGCTGATGCCGCATGGTGTCATCTGGTCCAGAGGCGGGCATACCGATTCTGAAAGCGGGCAGCTCAAAACGGATCTTTTTACCAATTACCATTATGTCCTGGTCCGCCGGCAATATTTAACTGATGCACAATGCCCTTTGGAATTGCAGCAAAGAAATGAATTTGCCAGGCTGGCAGCTAGATCACAATTAAAAATTTTATTTACGTTGATCAAACAGGGGAATTTCAGCATGTTGAGAAAGATCAGGCAACTTGACCCGGTTGGAATATCAGGGTTAATAAAAATGCAATTAAAGCATATATGAAAAAGGCTTTTAGATTTATCTCAAGAAGTTTTAAGAACTTACTGATAAAGATCCCGTATTTCCGGTTTATAAGGGAAACAAGGAACAGTGAAGTTTCCATCAGTATACAAACCTGGTTCTTTCAAAAGGTCATTGGCATCAACGATGTGGCTTATTGGCCAATGCATCATGCAAGTATTGTAAGTTATCCTCAAAATGTATATGTGGGCATTGATACATGCCCCGGGCTCAATCCCGGCTGTTATATTCATGCCGTGAATAAGATCTATATCGGTGATTATACGCAGGTAGCCCCCAACGTTGGCCTGATGAGCGGTAACCATGATTATTATGATTTCAGGGTACAGACTTCCGGTAAGCCGATCAGGATCGGTAAATATTGCTGGATTGGTATGGGGGCGGTCATTCTTCCGGAGGTGGAACTGGGCGATTTTACCATTGTAGGAGCAGGTGCCATTGTTACCAAATCATTTCCTGAAGGGCATTGTATCATTGCAGGCGTTCCGGCGCAAAAAATAAAAGACCTCGATAAAGAAAAATGTATTCCTTTCAGCGCTGATAATCCTTACAACGGCTATATACCACATAGTAAGTTTGAGGCATACCGGCAAAAACACCTGAACGTTTAACCATGTGCGGGATCAGCATCATCATTCATAACAGCAACGATCCTGTAACACAGGATCAGATCAAATCAATGAATGATAAGGTCATTCACCGCGGGCCTGATGACGAGGGATATTTCTTTGAAAAAAATTTTGCGTTCGGCCATAGGAGGCTTTCGATCATTGACCTCAGTAAAGCCGGGCATCAACCCATGCAACGCGAACATTTAACGATCACCTATAACGGGGAAATTTATAATTATATTGAATTAAAGGAAGAACTGATCGGGAAAGGATATTCATTTCACAGTGCTACGGATACAGAAGTGATATTAGCTGCTTATGAGGAATGGGGAACGGGCGCATTTGAAAGACTGAATGGCATGTGGGCATTTGCCATTCACGATTCAGTCAAAAATGAGATCATCCTATGTCGGGATCATTTTGGCATCAAGCCGCTTTATTTTACAAAAACCGGGCATTTTTTCCTGGCAGGTTCGGAGATCAAACAGTTTACCGTTTTTAATGACTTTATCCCGGTATTGAATAAAAAGATCGCCGTAAATTTTTTGGTGAATGGCTTATTGAATCATTCTGATGAGACATTCTTTGAAGGAGTGAATGAACTGAGGGCGGGCCATTATTTAACATACAACCTGTCAAAACATGATTTTAAAATTACAAAATGGTATGATCTTGACAAGTCATCAATTAAGGTAAATGATGAGTATCAACAGGCAGTTCAGCATGTAAGGGAATTGTTTACAAACAGTGTTCAAATCCGGATGCGGAGTGATGTAAGGGTGGGAAGTTGTTTGTCGGGAGGCATAGACAGTTCTTCCATTGTATGCACAGTTGCTGAGCACAAACTTTCTAACAGCGATTTTGCAACCATCACTTCCTGTTTTGAAGACAAACGTTATGATGAACAACAATTCAGTGACATTGTAAGCAAGTCCACTGGTATTGCGGCTGTAAAAACTTTTCCAAATCTGGATCATTTGTGGACCGAAGGGGACCTGGATAAAATATTGTACCACCAGGATCAGCCGATCGCGACAGCGTCACATTATTCCGAATTCAGTGTATTTAAAAAAGCGAAGGAACAACATATGATCGTTATGCTGGATGGCCAGGGATCAGATGAATACCTGTGTGGTTATGGCGAATTCTTCATTGTTCGCATCAGGGAACTTATACGGAAACTAAATTTCGGTTCAGCCATACGGTTATTAAAATCAAAGGCGGCACACAATAATGTAAGTTTCTCAAAACAGCTCAATACTTTTATACGAACAGCTTATATATTCAATGTCCAGAAACTGGTCAAAAAAATAATTGGCAAAAAGGAGCACGCTTATTTAAGTAAGGAATGGGAAAAAATTTCCAGGCAAAATGCAATTGATCCTGAAAGAAATAATATCCGTGACCTCAGTATCCAGGAAATTCAACATTCCAGTATACCATATCAATTGCATTCGGAAGACCGGAATTCAATGTTGTTTTCGATTGAATCGCGGTTGCCTTTTTTGGATCACCGACTGGTTGAATATATTATCGGGTTACCTTCATCGTTTAAGATCAGGGAAGGTTATACGAAGGCAATATTAAGGGATGCCATTACCGAGTTACCCGATGCGATCAAATTCCGGAAAGATAAAATGGGATTTGTTGCACCTGATGCACAATGGATCATTCAAAATAAAGAAAAGGTTCGGGCCGAACTTAAAGAGATAATTGATCAAACAGGGATTTTTACGAATGAACTCCTGGAAAGGTATGATAAGTTCATTAACGGCAGGCTTGGGTATGAGCCGGTTTATTTTCGTGCATTGACTTATAGCCGGTTTTGTAAAATATTTAAAATGTCAGTTCAATAGAAATGGTTTTATCAACAGATGATATTAATTACAGGCAATGCTCGCTTACAGTTATGGATAATATCAGCGATCCGGATATCAGCTTTGATGAAAAAGGGATTTGCAATTATTACTATGAATACCTGCGTGCTGAAAAAGATTTTGTTTTCAATGGAAAGGAAGCAGAGAAAAAATTACAACAACTTGTCAATAATATCAAAACTGCCGGCAGAGGAAAACCTTACGATTGCCTGATCGGACTGAGTGGTGGCGTTGATAGTACTTATGTCGCTTATCTTGTTAAAAAACTGGGCTTGCGTCCTTTGGCTGTTCACCTGGATAATGGCTGGAACTCTGAACTGGCTGTTATGAATGTGGAGAATATCATAACCAAACTGGGGATAGACCTGTTCACATTGGTAATCAACTGGGAAGAATTTAAAGACTTGCAACTGTCTTATCTGAAGGCTTCTGTAGTTGATATTGAAGTTGCTTCAGACCATGCCATATTTGCCACCATGTATAAACTGGCCAAAGAGAAAAAGATCGGTTATATCATCAGCGGTACCAATGTGGTTACTGAATATATTATGCCTCCAGGCTGGTTGTATAAAAAAATGGATTATGCAAACCTTAAAGACATACATTATAAATACGGCAAAGTAAAATTGAAAACTTATCCCAATTTCGGGTTTAAGAAATATGTATATTATTCAGCGGTCTTAAAACTGTCACCGGTTTCCATATTAAATTATGTTCCTTATAATAAAGCTGAAGTTAAAGAAATCATTAAAAAAGAGTTGAACTGGAAAGATTACGGCGGAAAGCATTACGAATCAATCTTTACAAAATTCTACCAGGCATACATACTACCGGAGAAATTTAACATAGATAAACGAAAAGCACATTTGTCAACACTGATCTGTTCAGGGCAAATAACAAGGGATGAAGCGTTGAAAGAACTGGAACAGCCGCTTTACGATG
>JAYSWW010000266.1:0-4250 GCA_043717805.1 Ferruginibacter sp. | reverse complement strand
ATCGAATAACATTTTAAGCTGATCTTCTTTAATAGCTGTTACCGGAGAAGCATGAAAGTCCTCGGCTGTAGCCCGGCGCAGGCTTTGCCACCATATTTCAGGCTTTTGATAAGTATATGGCAAGGGGTTTTGCTTTACTTCATCCAGGCGTTCCTGTAAGTCGGATAAGAATTTTTGTTCCATTTCCTTGGCAAGCGTTTTCGCATCAGGTTCGCCATTTTCTATGAGGTATTGGGTATATACTTCCCTTGGATTCAAATGCTTTTCGATCAGGGCATACAATTGGGGCTGTGTGAATTTTGGTTCATCCCCTTCATTGTGGCCGTGACGGCGGTAACAAACCATGTCTATGAAAATATCGCTGTTGAATTCCTGCCTGTATAAAGTGGCGATCTCAGAAACTTTTACAACAGCTTCGGCATCATCCCCGTTTACATGCAAAACCGGTGCATTGATCATGGAAGCAATTGAAGTAGCATAATCCGAACTGCGGGCATCGTCAAAATCTGTTGTAAAACCGATCTGGTTGTTTATAACAAAATGTATGGTGCCACCGGTATAATAACCCTGGAGGTTACTCATTTGTAAAACCTCGTAAACGATCCCCTGGCCTGCAACAGAAGCATCGCCGTGTATCAGGATGGGTAAAATCTTATCAAAATCACTGTTGTATAAAACATCCGCCTTACTTCGTGCAAATCCGACAACAACGGGATCTACAGCTTCCAGGTGAGATGGATTGGGGCATAATTTCAGGTGAATTTTTTTACCTGCAGTTGTATCTACCTCGCTGCTGAATCCTTTGTGGTATTTAACATCGCCACTGCCCATGGTTGTATCGGGTGTTGCCGTTCCTTCAAATTCAGTGAATATCTGCTGATAGGTTTTTCCAAGAATATTGGCAAGTACGTTTAACCGTCCACGGTGTGCCATTCCAATAGCCACTTCCTGCACATTGTTATTGGAGGCTGTATTTATGATCGCATCCAATGCTGCTATGGTTGTTTCGCCACCTTCCAGCCCGAATCTCTTCTGGCCAACATATTTTGTCTGAAGAAATTTTTCAAACATTACACCCTCATTTAGTTTCTGGAGTATCCGTTTTTTTTGTTCCAGGGAAACAGGTTGCAGAAAAGAAACCTCCATCGCATTTTGAAGCCATTCAAGCTTTGTTGCTTCTCTCAGCATACTGTATTCAACTGCAACATGATTTGTATAACAAAGCTGAAGGTGGGCGAGTATGTTTTTTAAAGTTGCTTTACCGAGGTTTACAAATTTGCCGGCCTCAAATTCTTCAGTAAGATCATTTTCAGTCAATCCAAAATAGCTCAGCTCAAGATTTGCCTGGCGATCTTTTCTTTCACGGATGGGGTTCGTTTTGGCCACTAAATGCCCTTTCATTCTATACGCCTCGATAAGCCTGTATACAGAGAATTCTTTTTCAAGATTTGAATTCTTACTGGCAGCCCGGCCATTTGTTTCGCCGTTTACAGTAGCTTTTGTACCCGAAACAGCAAAATCATATCCTTCGAAGAATTTGCGGAGATCCGGTTCAACGGATACCGGATCTTTCAGAAAATCATTGTATAAGTTCTCTATATAACCGGGATGCGAATTTGTGATATATTGAAAATCCTTCATTTGGTTTATATGGTTTTAACGTTGATCACGGTAAATTTGGCTGCAAATATCGGTTTTCCGCTTAGAAATCAGGTAAGTATTATCAAAATTGCGGTCATTCTTAAGAACAATTGCCTGTGCTGAAACATTTAAAAAAAAATAATAAAAATGCTGCCGGTTGAGAGGATTCCCCTATCTTTGCAGCCCAAAAAAAGGAATAAATGGCAAACCATTCAGCAACAAAGAAAGATGTCCGTCAAAGTGCAAAACGCAATGAACGTAACCGTTATTATGGTAAAACAACCCGTAACGCAATTCGTGATATCAGGGCATTAGAGGCAGGTAAAGAAGCTACTGCAAAACTTCCACAGGTGGCATCCATGATTGATAAACTTGCTAAACGTGGCACCATCCATAAGAATAAAGCCGCCAATTTAAAAAGCAAGCTTGCCAGGAATGTAAATGCATTGGCTAAATAAGCGAATTGTAAGATCAGATCCAAGATATTCAAAGCCCGTCATTTTTGTATTTGATGGGCTTTGTTGTTGATAAAAAAAGGTACATTCCAAAGCATCTTTACGCTAATTTTACAGGTCTTTTATAATTGATAAATCCTTTACATTGATAAAAAAATATTCTCTTTTTTTGTTTTTTACGCTTTCTGTATTTTTTTCCATTGGGCAAGGCATTCCTCCGGGTTATTATGATGCGGCTGCAGGGCTTAATTGCCAGAATCTGAAAACTGCTCTAAGTAATATTATTTCAACCGGGCAAAGCACGCTTATTTACAGTCAACTGGATAATATACAAATGCCCATTGTAGATACCATCAGAACAGACGATGGAACCGATTTTATGATCTGGGATATTTATTCAAACAACAATACAGGGCCTGAACCTTATATATTTAACAGTTCGCAAATTTATCCGGGCGGTTTCTGCGGAAGTGTTACGCCAACCGCAGACGGGCTTTGCTGGAACAAGGAACATACTTTTCCAAAGGCCTGGTTTTCCAGTGCTTATCCTGCTTATGCCGATCTGTTTATTGTAAGGCCCACAGATTACAGGTTAAATGCAAAACGTGTAAGTGCCCCTTATGCAAAAGTATCTTCACAAACTTACCAGTTCCCAGCTGCAGGTGTTTACCCGGGGTACCCGATGCCTCCAAATCCTATTCTTGACAAACTAGGCCCTTCCAGTGCAACAGATGTTATTATACCGGTTGCATGGGAACCAAGTGATGCTATCAAAGGTGACCTTGCCCGGGCTTATTTTTATATACTTACACGCTATCAAAACGACCTGTTAACATGGGTTACAGCAAACACTGGCTCAGGTGTGGAAAAAGTTGTAGATGCTGCAAATACACTTTATCCTTCCTTCAATTTACCTTACCTGAAAATGCTTTACAGCTGGCATATAAATGATCCGGTAGATGCAAAGGAAATAAACAGGAATAACCTGGTTTATACCCAGCAAAATAACCGAAATCCTTATGTTGACCATCCTGAATATGTGTTTGGGGTATGGCAATGTACCGGCGTAATACCGGTTACCATCATTGATTTTACAGCACAAAAAAACAACGAAACTGTTCAGATAAACTGGCATGCATCTTTTGAAACGAACTTCAAACAATATAATATTGAAAGAAGTACCGACGGAATCATTTTCAATAAGATCGGTGAAGTTGCCGGCAACAATTTACCAGGTTATACATTTACAGATCATAATTTACCAAATGGATCGATCGTTTATTACCGTTTAAAAATGATTGATATAGATGCAAAGTCGGGTTACAGTAAAACAATTGCAGTGAGGTTAAATAATATTTTTTCCAGTGCATTGGTTTATCCGAATCCAACGGCTGCTGATCTTACCATTAAACTGTATAATGAACTGGAATCACATAGCATTTTACAGGTTACAGACATTGCAGGCAGGATCGTAAAACAAGAGAAAATTTCAGCAGGAATGTTACGAATAACCCTTGATGTAAAAACTTTGCCGGAAGGAAGGTATTTTATCAAGATCTATAACAACACACAATTGATCAATCAATCATTTGTCAAGATCAGGTAATATTCCCAACTATAATATTAAAACCCCTGATCGCAATCGGGGGTTTTTTAATGAAACAATACTTTCCAAAAAAAACAGTAGCTTGAATATATTATGAAATATCTGTCAACTTTCATTGTTTTATTGTTTTCAATTTTATTATCAACTGCACAACAAACTCCGTTTGAAAAGAGTTATGGGAAAAAATCGGCAACTTATTTTGAAGCGATCAAATGGTATAAAGACCTGGATAAAATTTCTTCAAAAATAATTACCAGGGAAATGGGGCCAACAGATGCAGGATATCCGTTACATCTTGTGCTTGTGAGTTCTGATGGAAAATTTGATCCCGTTGCCTGGCACCGGCAAAAAAAACTGGTCCTATTGATAAACAATGGGATCCACCCAGGCGAACCTGATGGCATAGACGCCAGTATGATGCTGGTAAGAGATATTGCGAATAACAAATTTAAACTTCCCGATAATCTTGCACTTGCATTCATTCCGGTTTATAATATTGGCGGATGTTTAAACAGGAACTCGTATACGAGGGCAAACCAGAACGGACC
>JAYSWW010000265.1:0-1636 GCA_043717805.1 Ferruginibacter sp. | reverse complement strand
TCCAAAGTTTTGGCGGCTTGTTCAAAAATGAAATCAATATTTTCAATATGCTCCAGTACCAGGCTGCAAATGATGAGTGTGACTTTATTAAAATTCCATGGCTGGGTAAGATCGTACTGTTGAAATGTTACATGATCATCCTTAATTTTCTGACGGGCTAGTGAAAGCATTCCTTCTGAAAAATCGACAGCTGTTAGGCCTGTTGTTTTCTTAGAAATCCAACTGGTATTTTTACCTGTGCCACAACCGATCTCCAGCACATTGCTGAAATCTGCAGATGAAAGAACTTGTTGCCCGGCGATCAATTCAAGGTCGCGGGTTTTATTTATTACAGAATCGTATGTTGCTGCCCATTGGTTATAAGCATCTTTAGTATCCATTGCATTTTTAGATTTAACCAAACTGGTCTATAAATTTTCATTCATAAAAAATGGCCGCGATTTCTCCGGCCATTTTTAAAAAAAAGTAAATCATTTTTTTATTGCTGCAATTCCAGGCAATTCTTTTCCTTCAAAATATTCCAATAAAGCACCGCCACCGGTAGATACATAACTTACCTGGTCGTGCAGGCCAAATTTATTAACGGCTGCTACACTGTCACCGCCACCAACCAGGCTAAAAGCACCACTTCGGGTTGCCTCAGCTACGGCTTTAGCGATTGTTTTTGTTCCGTGCTGGAATTTTTCCATTTCAAAAACGCCCATCGGTCCGTTCCAAAAAATGGTTTTTGAATGCATGATCACTTTGGTAAAAGTTTCGCAGGCCATTTCCCCAATATCCAATCCCATCCATCCTTCAGGAATATTATTACTCAATGATCCGGACACATTTGCATTGGCATCAAATTTATCGGCAATGATGGAATCAACCGGCAAATGAATGCAAACGCCTTTTTCATCAGCTTTCTTTAAAAGTTCATTGGCAACATCGAGTTTTTCTGTTTCACATAAAGAATTGCCAACATGGCCACCCTGGGCTTTGTAAAAAGTATATGCCATTCCACCGCCAATGATAATATCTGTGGCCCTGTCTAGCAGATTTTCAATGATCAAAATCTTATCTGAAACTTTTGCACCGCCAATAATTGCCAAGAATGGTTTTTCGTTGTTGTGTAAAACCTTTTCAGCACTTTTAACTTCGCTTTCCATTAACAGGCCAAACATTTTTTTATCTGCAGGAAAAAAATCTGCTATCACGGCTGTTGAAGCATGCGCCCTGTGGGCAGTTCCAAATGCATCATTGACATAAACATCTCCCAGTTTGCTTAACTTTTCTGCAAATGACCTATCCCCTTTTTCTTCTTCTTTGTAAAACCGAAGGTTTTCCAACAACAGTACTTCACCGGCTTTGATCATACCAGAAGTAAGTTTTGCCTGTTCGCCAATACAATCATCGGCAAAGAAAACCTTTGTGTTTCCACCAAGCAATCCATGTAAATGTTTTACGAGGTGTTTCAATGAATATTTTTCTACCGGGCCCTCCTTTGGACGTCCAAAATGGCTCATCAGAATAACAGAACCACCATCAGCAAGTATTTTTTTTATGGTAGGAATGGTTGCTGTCATCCGGCTGTCATCGGTGATGGTAAACTGTTCGTCTAACGGAACATTGAAATCCACACGCACAAGTGCTTTAT
>JAYSWW010000264.1:0-4258 GCA_043717805.1 Ferruginibacter sp. | reverse complement strand
TTGAAAAACATTGTCTATCAAATCATGAATTGTAGCCTGTTGCTTTAAAAATTTTTTTTCAGTTGAGCAAAGTTCCTTTAAATTTTTTTTAATAAGGTAATCCGTAATATTTTCAAAGCTCTTAACTTTTAAAAGCAGGTGAAAATGATTGGGTAAAAGATTCCAGGAATATGTTTCTAAAAATGGGGATGTGTAATGATCATACCGATTCAAAAAATGATTTCGATTGTTTTCGTTTTTAAATAATAACTCTTTATTATTTGTTCTGTTATAAACATGATAGCATTCATTTTCAATAAACGTTGCTTTATACTTGTTTGTTCCCATATCAGATGACATCTTTCGTTGATGAAAATGCAAAGTTGTCATCTATCTTAACCAAATCAATGTGTAAAACACCGAAAATGCGGGAGATTTTTCCCCGAGATGACATCTTTTTATGAAAAGATGTCATCTCTAACTGCTTAATGTATCCTGTCGCCCCGTACTTCCTGGCTGTTCATCAGTTTCTTTTCATATTCCAGCCAGGCGGCCCATCTTTTACGAACGGTCTTTTTATCAATATAATGTTCTGCAAGATTGATAAACAATGTATAATGTCCCGCTTCACTTTCCATGAATTTTCGGTAGAATTTTCTCATATATACATTGTCCAGGCCTTCACTCAATCTTTTAAACCTTTCACAACTCCTGGCTTCTATCAATGCCATGATCAGCATCTGGTCAAGGAAACGCTCATCGGGGCTGCCATCTTTTTTCTGAAACTCAATTAATTTATTTACATAAACATCTTTGCGCTGTTTACCCAGTTTCAGGTTTCGCTTTTTTAGTTCAGCCAGCACAGCCCTGAAATGCCCCCATTCCTCTGTAACAATGGGGCTTAATTCTTCAACAAGCAATTCTTTATCGGAATGTTTTTGTATGAGGGTGATACATGTAGTGGCTGCTTTTTGTTCACAATAGGCGTGATCGGTCAATATTTCTTCCAGTTGCATTTCAGCCAGGTTAACCCAACGGGGGTCGCTGGGCAATTGCAAGCCCAGTATATTTTTTGTATGTTCACTAAGCATTTCATTCATATTGCAAAAATACAAAGTTACGGTTGCCAACATTCAACATAATTTCACTGTATTCTGAATGACAGCAAAGGTTGGCAACCCTTAAAATACAGTGGCTGCATTGAAATTTTATTTAATTTACACCTTACAAATATTTATATGAGAATATTAGGATTCATTTTATCTGCTGCCATTACAACAGCGCTTTGTATTATTTTAAATACAAAAATGCTGTTGCCTGCTCCTTTGGGCAAATTACTGGCTCCCCAGGAAGGTATCTGGCAAAATGCCGAGCCTGCAGATGAAGATTTTTCTGCTGATCTTAGTTTTCCCTCACTGGAAGGAAAAGTGAGTGTTTATTTCGATGAACGGCTGGTACCACACATTTTTGCCGAACAGGAAAATGATGCCTATTTCGTTCAGGGTTACCTTCATGCAAAATTCCGTTTGTTTCAAATGGATCTTCAAACACTTTCAGCTGCCGGAAGGGCCAGTGAAGTGGTAGGGGATATTGCACTTAACCATGACCGTGAATTCCGCAGGCTGGGAATGGTATTTGCTGCAGAAAATTCATTAACAGAAATGGAAGCAAACCCGGTTATCAAAAAGGAATGTGATGCCTATACCGCAGGAGTGAATGCCTATATTGAAAATTTACCTGAAAGCAAATTACCCATTGAATATAAATTGCTTGGTTTTAAACCGGGCAAATGGAGCAATCTTAAAAGTGCTTTGTTCTTAAAATATATGTCCTGGGACCTTGCAGCCCATGAAACAGATTTTGAAATGACCAATGCCAGGAATTTTTTCAGCCCCGATGATTTTTCAAAATTATACCCGGCCATGCAGGATTCGCTGGACCCGATCATTCCGAAGGGAACCATTTTTCAACAGCCTAAAGTATCATTGAAGATCCCTGCAGATGCTGATTCTTTGTACTTAAACAAAGAAAGTATAGCTGTATCGGAAAACGAAAAACCTGATAAAGACAACGGAAGTAATAACTGGGCGGTGAGTGGATCCAAAACACAAAGCGGTGCGCCGATCTTATGCAATGATCCGCACCTGGGTTTAAACCTGCCGTCTTTGTGGTATGAAATGCAGATATCAACTCCGGCTTTTAATGCATACGGTGCAACATTTCCCGGGGCTCCAAGCATTATCATAGGCTTCAACGACAGTTGTGCTTTTGGATTTACCAATGGCGGACGTGATGTTCGTGATTATTATGAGATCAAATTCAAAGATGAAAGTAACTCTGCCTATTGGTTCAACAATGAATGGCGAAAAACCACTTTCCGGTATGAACAAATAAAAATTGCCGGCAAACCTGATTTTATTGATACGGTTGCCTATACCTTATTCGGCCCTGTTATGTATGACAAGTCTTTCAGTGGCAAAAGAACCGGCAATTCGAAGAATTATGCTGTGCGATGGAAGGCACATGATCCCAGCAACGAAATGTTGCTGTTTAATTTGCTGAACCGTGCAAAGAATTATTCAGACTATACAGAAGCTGTGGTAAACCTGCATACACCCGGGCAGAATGTTGCTTTTGCCTGTAAGAATGGAGATATTGCCATTCGCACGCAAGGGGAATTTCCTGCTAAATGGAAGGGCCAGGGCGATTTTATTATGCCGGGTACAGATAGCAGTTATATGTGGCAGGCAATGATACCCATGGATGAAACGCCTTACCAGTATAATCCGGAACGTGGTTTTATCAGCAGCGCCAATCAAAACCCAACAGATTCTTCTTACCCTTATTATTTGGGAAGAGAATACCCGGTACCGAGAGGTTTTATCATAAACCGTAAACTTGCTGCCATGCAAAATATCAGCCCCCAGGATATGATGGCCCTGCAAACCGACAACTACAATGTCTTTGCCGAAATGGCAAGGCCCACATTTTTAAAAAACATAGATGAACAAATTTTAAATCCGACAGAAAAAAAATATTTTGAATTGTTGAAAAACTGGGATCTCAGAAATGATGCAGTCAGCAAAGGGGCAACAGTGTTTGTTTCAACCTGGAAATATTTTAAGAATGCTGTATTTGACGATGAATATGCAAAGGCTCCGGTTCCGGTACAGATTCCCTTTGAAAGTACTTTGCTGGAAGCTGTATTGAAAGATTCGGCATATAAATTTTTAGACGATGTAACAACATCTCAAACTGAAACTTTGAAAGATGATGCCATGGCTGCATTCAAACGTGCGGTTACAGACCTGGTTAAAGCAGAAGCATCCGGTAAACTGGAATGGGCAACTTACAAAGATACCCGTGTAAATCATTTATTGAAATTACCTTCATTCAGCCGTTTGCACCTGCCCATTGGCGGTGGTACAAATATCATCAATGCCGCAAAAGAAGAGCATGGGCCCAGTTGGCGTATGGTTGTGAGCTTAACTGCAAAAACAGAGGCTTACGGTGTTTATCCGGGCGGACAAAGCGGAAACCCCGGCAGTAAATACTACGATGGTTTCATCGATCAATGGGTTGCCGGAAAATATTACCCACTTTGGATGATGACAAAAGAAGAACAAAAGGACAAAAGAGTAAAGTGGGTGATGAGTTTTAACAAGGGCTAAAAAATAATTAAGAACCAATTGCAGAGCCCCGGATCAAATGCTGCAATTCATTGCAATAAACCTATCAACAAATAATTCATCATGAAATTCACAGTTTCTCTAATACTAATGGCGGTCTTAAGTTTCACTGCCTGTCTTTATTTTCCCTGGTGGAGTATTGCCATCGTATGTTTTATTATTGCGGCACTTATTCCACAACGCCCCGGCATTGCATATTTATGCGGTTTTATGGCATTGTTTATTTTGTGGGCGGGATTGAGTTTCTGGATCAGTAATAACAATGCCCATGTATTGGCACATAAAATATCAGTCGTCATTCTAAAAAAAGATGATCCTTTTCAGCTTATCCTTGTTACCGGCCTGATTGGTGCCACTGTTGCGGGTTTTGCCTCATTAACAGGTAGTTTACTCAGGAAAAAGGCAACTTAAACGGGCAGAAGAAAATATTATTTTAGTTTTTCACTAACAATTTCACTGCTAATTTCGTTTATACTAAAATGTTTTATGAGATCTATATTCGTTGTATTTCTTTTATTTTTTTTTCAACCAACTTCTGCACAAAAAATTCATGGAACGGTATTTAGCAATTCCGGCGACTTGTTACCTTA
>JAYSWW010000263.1:0-1642 GCA_043717805.1 Ferruginibacter sp. | reverse complement strand
ATTTATAAGTTCCAACCGGTGAAATATTGATCGACATTTGCCAGCAATGCAATTCTCTTGAAAGAAACATACTGATGGTACCAATTTCCTTAGTGGTAATATTATAAAAACCGTTCAGCCCGATCTTCCACCTGGGCGTAAGATTAACGGAACCATTCCAGTTTATATCCTGGTAAAACTTTGTCTCAAATCCACTGTTATCCGCTTTGCGTTGCCGGTTAAATCTCAGGGAATATGAAAAATTGATGTCCCATGGAATGGAGAAATCGGCAAATTCACCCGGGTTATTGCGGATATAAGCTGCTTCCTGCTGAGATTCATTCAGCGGAACCCCATTTACATCCAGTGTTTGTTGAATGGTATTATTTGGATTGTAAGCACTGCTTGTCTTCTTGCTCTTGTCTCCACCCCTGAAAGAACTTTGCAAAGAAACACTGCCTGAAGTCAATGTGCCGACGGAGAATTTTTTTGACCACACAAATTTATCAATTTGCCTCCCAAGCGTATCCGTTAAATAAGGATCCAATACCGCATTGGCAGTGATATTTATTTTATCAAACAGGTTGCTTCTTGCAGAAAGAGAAAAAGGATCCAGTTTGAATGATTTCCTGAGAAAATTATAACCACCGTTGATACTGAATCCATCGAGTAAGGATACTTTTTTTAAAGATGCTTCACCGGTGTCTTTTTTACTGCGCACTTTCATCTGGATATTGTTGTCGATACCAAAATTGATACCCCCGAATTTACCGGGTGAAAAAGTGCCAAATACGCCCCCTTCATAAACCGAATAAGGGGTCTGGTTGGTATTACCAGCAGTATCGATCTGAATGGTATAGGATGCCTTACCGGTAAAGTCCGGCTTGTAATTCAGGGAAATGGAAGGCCTTATTTCATGCCGGATGGCTTGTATCTTACTTCTTTTTCTAAATCCGTATAAACCGAAAATCCTGGTAGAAACGCCTACCCCAAAACTCATATCCCTTGCTGTATAAAATCCTTTTTGAATGCTTGTATCTATTTTTTTATTCGCGGCATTCCAGCTTTTGATCAGTTTTTGCTGGTACCATTTTTCCTGGTAAGTAACTGTGGGGGCTATCTGCAATGCTCCCACCTGGGGCAATGACAATGATATTGGAATGTTGTGCGTTGCCCCCCACTGAATTCTGTCTACCAGTTGCCTGCCAATATTTTTTGCTGTATCATAAAATGATGAAAGGCTCCTCGCATTTGTGTTGAGGGCAATCCCGATATTTTCATACCACTTCAGGTCGCCAACAACTTCTTTTCTTCTGAAAGGATATTGTGTATTTACATTGAACGATATATCAGGAAGGTTGATGTTAATCAACCTTTGTAAAGTGTTCTGGTTGTGATTGGCACCGATGGAAATATTAAACGGTTTGTTTTTCCAGACCTTGGCATAAGTGATGGAAGAATTCAACTGGTTCGAAAAATTTCTTGTCGGGCTGTTTGGAACCTGAGCATTGAACTTACTGCTGCCGGCATTTACATTGGCACTGAAACTTACGCCCGGCCTGGCTTTGGTATCAGCACTGTGCGACCACCTGATATTAACCGTCTTGGAAGAACTATAATCCGGGTCTCCTTTAAAATTGGTTTTAAAATGCTGCAGGTCCAC
>JAYSWW010000262.1:0-1646 GCA_043717805.1 Ferruginibacter sp. | reverse complement strand
TCGGAAAGTAAGTTTAAAAAATAAATTCAAGCTTAATATAAAATAAGTTTTTATATTATTTTATCATCGTTTTTTATTATTGATAAATACTTCCCCATCTTTCATGTCTGCCGCCAGTTGCCCGATGGTTTTTGATACAAATAATTTTATCAATTGCTGTTTAATGATCTTATATTTTTCATGCATCGGGCATGGTTGTACTTCCGAGCATTGTTTTAAACCCAATACACATTTTTCAAGAACTTCGTTTTCACCCATTGCCAGAAGGATAGATCGAATAGGGAGTTTTTTTGCTTTTTCTGAAATATAAAAACCACCATTCGGCCCACGTACAGAACTGACGATCCTGTTTTCCCTTGTAAGTGATTGCAGGATCTTTGCTGTAAATGATTTTGGCGAATCAATGGCTTTGGCTATTTCTTCAATGCCAAGTTTCTTCTCTTCAGTACCTTTTTTGGCTATATAAATAGTTGCCCTGAGTGCATATTCTGTTGCTTTGGAAAACATATCAATTTATTTATTATAGAAATCACTTCCTTTGAAAAGGGTATTTATTTCCTGTTAAAAGTAGAATCATTTATCCATTCGGCATACGAATCTTTTGTCTCATATAATTTTAATAGAGAAGGCAACATATCGGTGGGAAAAGCGGTCAATGAGATTGTTAAATCAATAAAAGAAGATAAAAATATCTTTAAATATCGTTATCTTTGCCTCTACTGATAATTTATAAAAATTTCAAAGCCGGTTAACATCTATGAATTATTCCCAACAACATACATTTCACATTCCTGTAATGGGGCTGGCATATACCATTGATACCCCGGTAAAAGTGGCCAGGTTTGGTATTTCATCGGTTATTTCAATTGTGGAGGACAGGTTAATTGAAATGATGAGAAAGCATTATTATCCATGTATCAACCAGGAGTATCAACCCATCTCGACACATGAAGAAGATTACAGGGCTAAAAGAATAACTGATTATCTGAACCTCGTAAATAAAATTGTACAGCAACAGGTTGAAAAGCTTAGGAACGCTGTGTTTGAAACGGGTTCTGAAATTGTGAAATATTTTGAGATGCTGCCTGATGATAACAAGCTGAAACAGTTGTACGGTCAAATGATAAAAACAAATGATCAACGTGAAAAGGGAAAACTGGAGGCATTTTTACGGACACAAATTCGCCCGGGAAGTATTGATGTAAATATCATGACAAAAACCGACAGGAATAATTATAATAAAAAAGGAGAGATACTTGTAGATGGATCAGATGCTGTTGCGGCATTGAGAGGATATGCCAAAAGCGACCTTTCTGATTCATCTGTTGTTTTTTCTGCCGGAATGAATCCAAGGTTGTACAGTTACCTTGAAACATGCAGTGAATTTCAGGTAAATGAAGATGGGCGATTCACAAAAAAAATAATCATAAAAGTCAGTGATTATCGCTCTGCATTGATACAGGGCAAATACCTGGCAAAGAAAGGAGTCTGGGTAAGCGAGTTCAGGATTGAATCCGGATTGAATTGTGGAGGGCATGCTTTTGCTACCGATGGTTATTTGCTTGGGCCTATACTGGAAGAATTCAAATCCAGGAAACAGGAACTTATTGATACGCTGTTTGAGATTTACAATGCATCACTGGAAC
>JAYSWW010000261.1:0-1649 GCA_043717805.1 Ferruginibacter sp. | reverse complement strand
CTACTACCTCGTCCCCGTCTTTGATCTGTGCCAAACGCCTGATATCAAGCCTAACCGATGCATAAAATTTAAGTGCATTGCCACCGGTTGTGGTTTCGGGGTTGCCAAACATAACGCCGATCTTTTCACGCAACTGGTTAATAAAAATACAGCAACTGTTTGTTTTTGAAATAGTGGCTGTTAATTTTCTCAATGCCTGGCTCATCAATCTTGCATGAAGGCCCATTTTGCTGTCACCCATTTCTCCTTCCAGCTCACTTTTGGGAACCAATGCTGCTACAGAATCTATTACAACCACATCCAATGCTCCTGAAAGTATGAGCCTGTCGGCTATTTCAAGCGCCTGCTCTCCATAATCCGGTTGTGAGATCAGTAAATTATCAATATCAACTCCAAGTTTTTGCGCATACACGCTATCAAATGCATGCTCTGCGTCTATGAATGCGCACATGCCTCCTTTTTTTTGTGCTTCAGCAATCACATGAATGGCCAGGGTTGTTTTACCGGATGATTCAGGTCCGTAAATTTCTATAACCCTTCCCTTAGGCAATCCGCCAATACCAAGTGCTACATCCAGGCCGATAGAACCTGTTGATATAACGCCCTGTTCGATGTGTGTTTTTTCGTTCATCATCATGACCGATCCTTTTCCAAAATCTTTGTCAATTTTGTCCATGGTCAGTTTTAAGGCCTTTAATTTTTCTACGTTGCTCATTGTTTCTGTTTTTAAGTGATGTATCTGTTTTTATACGTGTAAAATTATACGCGGATACAAAGCTAATACTTTTATTTTATCAACACTAATTAATTTAGTAATTTTTTAGTAATTTATTTAGCAATTGAAAGGCGGGCCGTTTTAGTAATGTGATGATATGCCAATGTGTTGATTTGAAGATGTGTTGTAATGGCAAAACTGCAAAAAGGCGAACCAGCATATCTGTACACGATACTTTACAAACCAAAACCCATTCCGAAGAATCGAAACGGGGTTTGTTCAAGCATGAGAAAAATTTTGATAGTGCCAGTGATCCTGATCTACAAAATACGATGGGTACGGGAAACGGGCTTAATATTATAGAAAAGCGAAATGCTAACACAAAGAAAAACTTCTTTAATAAATTAAGCAATACCGCAAAGTGGTAGTTTTTGGGTACCTAAAAAGCTTTTAGCAATAAGTTAAGGGTCGGGGATCCCTTTTACAAATTATCATATTGATAAATAGGGTCAATGTGGTCACCGGCTTCCATTTCGCAAACCGGTTTAATAATGCCATCGTGCAAACCATAAACCCAGCCGTGCAATTGAGGCCGTTGTTCATTTTTCCAGGCAGATTGAACAATAGATGTTTTTGCCAGGTTGAATATCTGTTCTTTCACATTCAGTTCTGTGAGTTTATTAACCCTTTCTTCTTCTGTTGGAAGAACATCAATTTCATCGCGGTGAAACCTGTATATATCTTTTATGTTTTTTAACCAATGGTTTATAATTCCAAAATGATGCTGGGTCATGGCTGCTTTTATTCCACCACAACCATAATGCCCGCAAACAATGATGTGCTTCACTTTTAAAACTTCCACTGCATATTGCAACACACTTAATAAATTGATGTCGGTATTTACAACCAGGTTGGCTATGTTGCGATGCACAAA
>JAYSWW010000027.1:0-6048 GCA_043717805.1 Ferruginibacter sp. | reverse complement strand
GATCCTACTGATACCATACCCGGTGACCCGGGGGGCATCTCAGTTTATACAGTTCAAAATATGAGTTTTGGAGCTTTTTCTACCAGCAGCACCGGTGGTACGATCATTGTTTCAACCAATGGAACACGCTCAGTAACCGGCAATGTGGTACCACTTAATTTGGGAACATCGTATTTCAAGGCAATCTTTGATATAGATGCCCCGATCGGTTCCATAGTTTCTATTTTAAACGGGTCGGATGCAACACTAACGGGAAGCAATGGTGGCTCAATGTTGATGCATATCGGAGGATCGGATCCTCCTTCGCCTTTCATTACCATCGTATCCCAGCCTTCTCGAACTCAGGTAAGCATATCCGGTACCCTTACCGTAGGAAGCCCTGCCGCCAATCCACCTGGTACATACAACGGAACTTTTTACATAACATTTAACCAGGAATAGTTTTCTGTGTTTAAATAATAATTTCCATTCCATATACTGTTGCTTCTGCACACTAAGTAGAATTACTTAAAAAATAATTAAAACCTTTTTAATTTAATTCGAAATAATAATTCCAACAGTCAATATGCGTTATATAGTATTGACTTAACAATCCAATTGTTCTAAATCCTATGAAACAGCCCAGTATTGTCCCTGCCTGTAATTCTGTAATCATTATTTTTAATAAGAGAACTAAACAGTATGACTGGCTGATATTGGTTTCAATAAATCCTGCAATTGATAATTTCGATAAATTTCAATATGTCAATTGAGAAATTGCTTACCATATTTTAATATCCAGAGAATTTTCAACCGTAATATTCTTGGCCGGGAGAAGCTGTTTGTATTTTTATTTATTTTGTTTAACACCGTTAATAGTTATTGCCAACCACACAATTCGCTTGCTACAGTCAATCATCAATATGAACCTTCAGATACTTTATCTGAATTTGATAACCCGGAAGATATTTACGAAGAGATATCAATAACACTCAATGTTCAACGGGTTGGGAGTATAGAAATACCGGCTATTATCTATGGCCAAAAAGTATATTTATCTGTAAGAGATCTTTTTGAATTCTTAAAACTCAAAAGTATTCCCTCGGCCGATTGTGATTCAATAACAGGATTCATTGTCAATCCAAAAGAAGGATACCTTATTGATAAAACAAATAATAAAATAATTTACCGGGATAAAGTATTCAGGCTTAAACAAACAGACCTGATACATAAAGCTGCAGCACTTTATCTGAACTCGGATTGTTTCGGACAGATTTTCGGATTGGAATGTGCCTTTAATTTTCGAAGCCTTTCTGTAACCCTGAATTCAAAAATAGAATTGCCTGCCATTCGGGAAATGAAACTTGAACTCATGCGTCAAAATATGGGTCAGTTAAAAGCAGAAAAGAAAGCCGATACGGTCATCCACAGAAGTTTTTCATTGCTTCATGTAGGCATAGCTGATTGGTCGGTAATGTCCACTCAGGAAACAAAACGCAAAGGTAATACCAGGATTGGCCTTGGTATTGGTGGAGTAGTGTTGGGTGGGGAAGTAAACCTTTCTTTGAATTATAGCAGCAACGATCAATTAAACCTGCGGCAACAATATTATCAATGGAGATATGTAAACAATGAGCATAAATCATTGAGGCAGGTTACGGCCGGTAAAATATTCGCACAATCTGTTTCGTCAATTTTTGCTCCCTTGGTTGGAATTCAGTTTACAAATACACCTACTACTTACAGGAGATCATTTGGTACTTATACATTGAGTAATAAAACTGAGCCAGAATGGATGGTTGAACTTTATGTTAATAATATCCTGGTTAATTATACAAAAGCAGATGCTTCCGGGTTTTATACTTTTGAAGTGCCGATGGTATATGGTAATTCTTTGGTTAAACTTCGTTTTTATGGCCTCTGGGGGGAAGAACGCACAAGTGAAACTTATATCAGCATTCCTTTTAATTTTATTCCAAAAAATGAGTTTGAATATAATTTTACTGCTGGTTTTGTTGATGATGAAAAGAAGAGTGAATATTCAAAATTCAATTTCAATTATGGACTGGGTACACGTATCACGATTGGCGGAGGTGTAGAGTATCTTTCATCGGTATTATCCGGAAAGTTTATGCCTTATATAAATGCTTCGTACAGGCTTGGGTCCCATATTTTGATCCTTGGAGAACATACATATGGAGTCAGGTCAAAGGGAGTTGTCAACTACAGAACAGCTTCTAACCTGCAGGTTGATCTTAGTTTTACCCGCTATGATAAAGACCAGGAAGCAGTGAGATTTAATTACCTGGAAGAAAAGAAGATCGTCCTGTCAATGCCATTAAAATCAAAAAAATTCACTGCGTTTACCCGCTTTACACTAAACCAATTTACACTTGCTGGTAACCGCAATACAGTACCCAAAACAAAAAACACAAAATTCACTTCTGCTGAAATCCTTCTTTCAGCTGTAATCGCCGGTGTAAGTTCAAACCTGACCACTTATGCCATCCTTGGCAACTCGGGCAATCCCCTGGTATATAGTAATCTTTCTTTAACCTTCCGGCTTCCTGCCGGAATAAGGTTTACCCCTAAAGCTCAGTATGAATACAGAGATAAAAATTTCAGTATGTTGAAAGGGGAAATTGAGAAAAATATTTTCAATCGCGGCTTTTTGAATATTGCATATGAAAGTTCAATGGTTAATAATAACATTGGTTTGGTTACCGTTGGACTGAGATATAATTTTTCTTTTGCACAAACATTTTTTTCTTCAAGTAAAGCCGGCCATATTATTGCAACAACACAGTCAGCAAGGGGAAGCTTGCTGTATGATAACAAAACAAATTATTTCGGCGCCAATAATCAAACCAATGTGGGTAAAGGTGGCATCATCATTTTACCCTTTCTGGATCTTAACTGCAACGGACATCGGGATGAACTGGAACCAAGGGCTTACAGGCTTAATATTAGAATCAATGGTGGCCATGTTGAACGCAATGAACAGGATACCACTATACGCATCACCGGGATGGAAGCTTATACGAACTACATGATCGATATAGATAAAAACAGTTTTGAGAATGTAGCCTGGCAAATTAAGAAACCTGCGATCCAGGTAACCATTGAGCCAAACAATTTTAAGTTGATAGAGGTTCCTGTTCCAGTAGTTGCAGAAGTTTCGGGTACAGTTTACATGAAAGATGCCAGGGGAAAAAACGGGTTGGGACGGATCATTGTAAATTTTTACAACAGCGATTCTGTTCTTGTAGGGCATACACTTACTGAGGCAGATGGCTATTTTAGTTTTATGGGACTTGCACCAGGCAGCTATACCACCAGGATAGATAAGGATCAAATCCATAAATTACAAATGGTCGCATCTGCAGCGATCTCATATAAGATATCATCAAATAAAGACGGAGAGGTGAAAGATGGACTTGAGTTTGTATTGCAAAACGCTGCTGATAAATAATCCCCTGAATAGTTTATTATTGAAACCTTAACG
This sequence comes from Ferruginibacter sp., assembly GCA_043717805.1. Taxonomy (GTDB): domain Bacteria; phylum Bacteroidota; class Bacteroidia; order Chitinophagales; family Chitinophagaceae; genus Ferruginibacter. The sequence continues at coordinate 2,564 of JAYSWW010000027.1, read as the reverse complement.
GTTTAACCATTGTATCATGGGCATTTTAACAATAATATTAACTACATTACTAATTATTCAGTTTTATCAACTATTCATAAAATCAACTATTACTTCATTGATGTATTTAATAATGAATTCGATTCCTGAAAGTATTCACAATTGTTTATAAATGAATATATATGATAAATTGATTTTTGTTAATTCGATTATTAATGCAGAAAATAAAAAGTAACCGAATAAAAGGGTTGGTAAACAGGAATAAAAAAATCACAGAAAAAAAAGATGAAAAAAATTTCAATTGTAGTAGTAGACGATCATAAATTGATCAGGGAGATGTGGGCGAATATGTTTGAAACGGATATTAAATACGAAGTAACAGGGGAAAGCGGAACCCTGGATGAAGCAGTAGAAATGATCAAAATAAAAAGACCTGATGTGGTTTTACTTGACATAAATCTTGGAAAAGATACCGGGATGGATGCAGTACCGCTCATCCGTAAATATTCTCCCGGGACCCGGATCATTGCTTTATCCGTGCATTCCCAGCCTGTATATGCCAAAAAAATGTTGCAACTGGGGGCAAAAGCCTATATCACCAAAAACTCTTCCCTGGATGAAATTAAACAAGCAATTGATGAGGTTATGAATGGCGGCGTCTACGTTTGTACAGAAATAAAAGATATTTTAACAGATCATGTCATGGGCAAAGATTCTGTCGAACACAATACAAATGAACTCTCATTGCGTGAAATTGAAATAATTGGGTTTATCAAATCGGGCCTTTCATCTAAAGAAATTTCTTCCCGTATAAATATTCAAATTCGTACAGTTGAAGTACACCGTCATAATATTCTTAAAAAACTAAATTTTAAAAATACTGCTTCACTTATAAACTATATAAATAACACAGATCTTAATTTCAACTAAGAATTGGGAAACTGAAAAAACCTCCTCAACTTTTAATTAGAACTGATTCGCTAAGGGTGTATCGCAGACGCACCGTTAAAACTATTCACATCAAACACCGGGAAATCATTTCCATCTACAAATCCATCCCCATTCATATCTGTTGATACATAAACACTGTTCACACCATTAAAACTGTCTGTATCAAATGCAGGAAAATCATTTCCATCAATGAAATCATCCTGGTTGAGATCGCCCATACACCGGGTTCAACCTGCACCTGGTTGTCGCCAAAAGCTTTGCTGGCTGCATTGCTGAAATCGTATAAAGGAGTAGATGTTGAACAGGCTACAGGAACAGCACTCCAGGTTTGTAATGAATTTCTGTGTTTGAATGCTACATAATATGATCCTGCAGGTTGTGTGAAGGTTGCAGAAACCATTCCATTGGTGAGCAATACAGCCTTTTTTGAATCGATCAGGGCATAAGTTGTAGGATGATGCAATTCAACAATGATCGTATCTGCTTCTGTTGCCAGCGATGATGGCACTAAATGATTGTTCAAAACTGGTTGCATATTATAGCTGCCTGAATAATATCCCTGAAGGAATAGTTTCAGTTTTACAGTAATAGATGCGGAACAATTTGTTACAGTAATTTGTTGGGATGATACACTGCTGCAAACTCCGTTGTTGGCAGAAATATTTGTTGTTACCGGGCAGGTTTTGGTTGCCAGGTTTGCCTGGATCTGTGCAATGGATGCTTCATGATAGATGTCAATGGAATGTTTTGCTACATCATAACTTGTAATGCCTGCATAACCCATGATCGTAATACCTGAACCAACTTCTTTATTTACTCCCGATCCTTCCAGGTTATGTGAAAATGTATGATTCCCGCCCAATTGATGGCCAACTTCATGCACCACATAATCAATGTCGAAATTATCCCCCTGAGGAATTCCATCTGCGGGCGAAGTGATACCGCTTCCTTTTGATCCGTCTGTGCAAACACATCCGATACATCCAGCATTTCCACCACCACCCGAAGCACCAAACATGTGCCCGATATCATAGTTTGCTTCGCCAATAACAGAAGTTAAAGTGGATTGCAATTGTGCGTTCCATTGGCTTAATGTCGTTGAATAAGGATCTGTTGCCGGATTGTAATAGATCACATTGGTTGTAGCTGCAATCAGGTTTAGGTGTAATGCCAGGTCTTTTTCATAAACTCCGTTGCAAAGGGTAAGTGTTGCATTGTATGCTGCCAACACCAATGCAACATCAGCAACACTGAACGCATTGAAATAATTTGAATATTCACCATTACAGGACTGGGCCAATCGCATGGTCTTTAAATCACCCCCAAACCTGGCCGCTATTCCTGTATTTGCAACTTGCGTGTTTAAGTCTGAAACCAATTTTTTATCTTCTGTAGAACAGGTCCATGGCAATTGACCCGGCTTTCTTTGTGATTTGAACACAGCGTGAACAGTATGATCCTGTGAATAGGCTTCAATGAATTCATTTTCTTTATCGGTCCTGAAAAACATTGTCTGGATGCCTTTCGGAGAAATACTCAGTTTCAGTGTTGCATATTTATCCGTAATACCTTTACCTGAAAAAGCCCTGATCTCAGGGAACCGGGCCTGGAGGGCAGGTTCAAAATTAGAAGCT
>JAYSWW010000260.1:0-1651 GCA_043717805.1 Ferruginibacter sp. | reverse complement strand
CAATTTTTATAAAATATTATTTTTCTCCAAATCTTCAAATTGGCACATTTTCAAATTGGTATTAAACTCCCAGTTTTTCTTCTATCAAATAATTATTTCTTTCAGCGGAATTCCTGGAAATAAGTTCGCCTATAAATCCTGCCAGGAATAATTGTGTACCCATGATCATAGCCAATATTGCAAAGAAAAAAAGCGGCCGTTGTGTCATCCCGGTTTTATCAAAAAAGAATTTTGAGATGGTAAGGAATGTAAATACGATCAACCCGAATGAAAAAGAAAGGGTGCCCCACAATCCAAAAAAATGCATTGGCCTTTTTCCGAATTTGCCAACAAAGAAGATCGTCATAAGATCCAGGAATCCATTTACGAAACGTGACCACCCGAATTTTGTAACACCATATTTTCTTGGACGATGCTCAACAACTTTTTCTGTGATCTTTTTAAATCCTGCCCATTTCGCCAATACCGGTACATACCTGTGCATTTCTCCATATACCTCTATACTTTTCACCACTTTCTTTTTATATGCCTTTAACCCGCAATTAAAATCATGCAGTTTTATTTTACTCATACTCCTTGCAGCAGCATTGAATAATTTACTTGGCAGATTCTTTGTAAACGTATTATCATAACGTTTCTTTTTCCATCCGCTTATAATGTCAAAATTACCGTCCAGTATCATTTTGCGCAGTTCAGGAATTTCATCCGGGCTGTCCTGCAAATCTGCATCCATTGTTATGACCACATCTCCCGATGAGGCTTTAAAACCTTCGTTCAAAGCGGGGCTTTTTCCATAATTGCGTTGAAATTTTATTCCCTTGATATGACTGTTCTGGATTCGCAATTGTTGAATTATTTCCCATGAGCGATCGGTGCTGCCATCATCAATCATGATGATTTCATAGGAATAATTATTTGCCAGCATCACACGCTCAATCCATGCTACCAGCTCGGGAAGGGATTCTTCCTCATTTAAAAGCGGAATTACAATTGACAGGTCCATTTATTATTTTTTTTGCTGGCTTAAGAATGCAGAAGCTATCACAGTCACCAATGCACCAATAAAAAGGTATCCAAAAATAGCCATTGAAGTTAACATTGTAATAAAATATTGTTTGGCATTTACAACCATTGCTTCTATCTCAGGGGCTGTTTTATTGCCCGATTGTGATAATTGTGCCCGGTAATTATTTGCCATTTCTTCTTTCAATGCCGGGTTCATCTTTAAAAAGATGAATGTAAATGCAACCATCATGAAAGTAACAACAATGAAACATTTGAATCCCTGGGAGAAATAATTTTTAAATGAAAAATTTTCAGCAGATGATTGTTTGAATGCAACCAATGTCCATACAATACCAGCTATATAAGTAAAGTAAGTTATGTACTGCAATTGGTTCTCAAAATTACCTTTGTAAAAAAATATGCCGATAGAAATGAGTATCATCAGGAACCCCGTGATAAGACCTTTATAAGTTGCGTTTAAGTTTTTCATTTATTTTTTTATAACAGTTTTGTTCTTATGTATGATGCCAATGACTTTTCCTTTCAACTGTTTACCGATAAAAGGGCTGTTGCGTGACTTTGACCGAATCATTGTTTCATCAAAAATAAAAGATGATGATGGATTGAATAAGGTAAGGCATGCCGG
>JAYSWW010000259.1:0-28112 GCA_043717805.1 Ferruginibacter sp. | reverse complement strand
GGTCCACTTCTCGACCGGATCGACCTTCACGTAGAAGTAACTCCAGTTGCTTTTGAAGAATTATCCTCAGAACAAAATTTTGAAAAAAGTTCATCCATCAGGGAACGTGTAATAAAAGCACGTGAAATACAATCTGAAAGATATTTACAATCTCAGGGTGTGTATGCAAATGCACAGATGAGTAGCAAGATGCTGAAAGAAATTTGTATCATTGATACAGCCGGTCAAAATCTTTTAAAAACAGCTATGGAAAGATTAAATCTCTCTGCAAGGGCTTATGACCGTATTTTAAAGGTAAGCCGCACCATTGCCGATCTTTCAGCATCTGCAGATATCAGGCCCGAACACCTCGCAGAAGCCATACAATACAGGAGTTTGGACAGGGAAGGTTGGGGAGCGTAAAGCAAGTTTATGGTTCTTAGTTTATAGTTTGGTTTCTTTCAGTTCCCATCTCCAAAAACTCCATCCAAGCTATAATTCCCAAAGTGAAAAAATAACTTGGAACTATGAACTATTTGTATTTTTTACCGAAATTGTATAATATTTGAAGCATTGAAATATTTCAATGTATTTTTGCGACAAATTTTCCTGCAACCAGTGCCATAATAAAAATCATTTTTTTCATGAAAATATTATTACAATACCTGAAACCTTATAAATGGTTGGTGATACTTACATTAACACTTGCTGCCATCAATATAGGTTTTTCACTTATTGATCCAATATTATTGGGTAAACTGATCAACCTGGCCAATAGCCATCAAAGCAGTGCTGAACCTTTTAGTTGGAACAGGTTCTTCAATGCGTTTTCCTGGAACAAGCCGGGCGTTTGGTTCATTTTAATTTGTTCTATTTCTGTAGCAATGATCAGCCGTATTGCAAAAAATTTCCAGGATTATTTTTTGAATGTGGTGATTCAAAAATTCGGTGCAAAAGTTTTTACCGACGGTCTTCAACACGCTATGAAACTTCCTTACCAGCAGTTTGAAGATCAGCGCAGTGGTGAAACCCTTTCTGTATTAACAAAGGTGCGTTCTGATGTGGAGAAATTCATGATCAATTTCATCAACATTCTTTTTGGTGTGATCATAGGTGTGATTTTTGTTTTTGTATATGCCGCTGTTTTTATTCACTGGAGCATTCCCATTGCTTACCTGGTTGGAATTTTCTTTCTCACCATTATTACAAACTATTTAAGCAAAAAAATTAAGATCATTCAAAAACATATTGTTGGTGAAACAACAGCTCTGGCAGGTTCTACAACAGAATCACTGCGAAACATTGAACTTGTAAAAAGCCTTGGGCTTACAGAACAGGAAGTGGTAAGGCTTAATAAGAACACTTACAAGATATTAGGCCTTGAATTAAAAAAAGTAAAACGGATCAGGAGTATAAGTTTTATACAAGGCACCATGGTAAATACTCTGCGCCAGGTGATCTTATTTATTTTAATGTGGCTGATTTTTAAAAATCAGATGGATGCCGGCCAGTTGGTAACCATGCAAATATTTTCATTCTTCGTTTTCGGGCCCCTGCAGGAGATAGGCAATATCTTACTTTCTTACAGGGAGGCTGAAGCATCTTTGAACAACTTTCACAACCTGATGGAAAAAGCACCGGAAACAGAACCGGCCAATCCAAAACCATTAAAGAATATTGAAACATTGGCCTTCCGGGGAGTTTCGTTCAAACACCAGACTGCATCACAAAAAGCCATTGACAATATCAGTTTTGAAGCAAATGTTGGTGAAACAGTTGCTTTTGTCGGCCCCTCAGGATCCGGTAAATCAACCCTGATGAAATTATTGGTTGGGCTATACAGGCCTCAGGAAGGAAAAATTTTATACAATGGGTTAGATGAAACAGAAATACATTTTGATGACCTCAGAAAACAGATCGGATTTGTTACCCAGGATACCAATCTGTTCAGTGGAACCATAAAAGAAAACCTCGTGTTTGTTAACCCTGCTGCTACAGACGCCGAACTGAATGATGTTTTAGCCAAAGCAAGTTGCACCAATTTGATCTCAAGGGCAGAAAAAGGACTTGATACCATGATCGGTGAAGGCGGGTTAAAATTATCAGGAGGGGAAAAACAACGATTGTCAATTGCCCGTGCTTTGTTGCGCAAACCGCATTTACTGATATTTGATGAAGCAACATCAGCATTGGATTCATTAACAGAAGAAGAGATCACCAATACCATCAAAGATATTTCTTCGCAGAAAGAACAGATCAGCATTCTCATTGCTCATAGGCTTAGTACAATCATGCACGCCGACAGGATATATGTGTTGGAAAAAGGTGATGTTGTTGAAACCGGAACACATGAAAACCTGTTGTTGGAAAAAGGATTGTATTATGCAATGTGGAGGCAACAGATCGGCGAAAGAAAGAAAATGGCATCCACAGTTCCTGTTAATTAATATATTGCTTTCCCAACCTGGTCTGTCTTATTGAGGCGGAGGCTTCTTGCTGGTATGATGAACTGTCTGTTTTATTAAATACATTTACAGTATGAATGATGAAAAACGGCCTACTCCGAATTACTACTGGAGTATCCTGACGATGAAGTGTCCACGCTGCAGAAGAGGCCCGATGTTTAAAGACAACAATGCATATAGAAAATTAGCACTTAGCCACATTTTTGAAATGCCAGACAATTGCCCGGTTTGCAATCAAAAATATGACCTTGAACCAGGTTTTTGGTATGGTACTGCTTATGTAAGTTATGCGTTGGCTGTTGCGCTTTCTGTAAGTACTTTCGTTGCGTGGCTTGTTTTGATCGGCGTGTCAACGGATGATAACAGGATCTTTTACTGGCTTGGAACCAATGCAGTATTGTTAGTGGTATTACAACCCTGGCTCATGCGGCTCAGCAGGGTAGTTTATATAAGATTCTTTATAAGATATGATAAAGATTACAAGGTAACAAGGCCAAAGGAATTTGAATAAATTATTTTTCACCCGGAGTAAATATATCGGTGAAAATATTCCCTGCACTTAACTCTTCAATATCTTCCAGGATGATCTCTATTGATTTTGTACTTTGTATTATTTCCAGCAATGAGATCAAAATTGACACCAGTAAAAATAACAAGCTGCCGGCAAATATCCAGTTAGCCAGTTGTGTCCAGTTACTGTAGATCGCATACATACACAATACACAACATAAAAAACTCAATACTCCTAAACTCTGCATATACCTGATCAGGTTCAACCTCGACCTCAGGTTTTTTAATTGCGAAACAATGTTTTTATTATTCTCCCCTTTGAGGTATTCAGAATGCAGTTTTCTAACCAATGAAGCCAATGATAAAAACCGGTTCGTATAAGCCAGCATCAATAAGGTTATGGCAGGAAAAAGCAATGCAGGTGTGTTTATATTTATTTCTATCATGATACAAAGTAATAAACTTTGATTAATAAAAATAAAACCGGTTGCATATTAAATTATTATACAAATTTTCTTATAAGAAATTAAAGTTCACCGCAGAGAAAGGAGTTAAAAAGAAAACGCAGATTAGTAGCAAAAAGTCTTCATTCTCTGCGTAACCTCCTGCCTCTCTTGTTCTCTGCGGTTAAAGTAAAAATCCCGCCCTGGCATGGTGTTTTCACCAGTCAGGTATTTGAGAAATTATTTCCTTCTATTTTTTCAAAACAATACTCAAAGGAATATTCAACTTCACACTGAAATTCCGGCCCATATTGTAAACTCCAGTTCTTCCTGTTGATAAATTTTCAGCTGCATATTTCAACCTGCTTAAATGATTCTGATAAGCAACATCTGCTATATTGGTTGCAATGAAATGGATGTTCAACACCTGCTGCCCTTTCTTATTCACAATATCTGTTCCCACACCTGCATTTAATATAGTATAAGCTGCAGCAATGGTCTCGGTATTGAAAGCAGTGAAAGGATTTGATTGCCTGAATGTATTTTCAACTTCAACCTTTGCATATAAATTTTTCAGGAAACCTATCGGTTTTTTAAAATCACCTCTTAATTCGGTCAGCAATTTCGGAGCAGGTATAAAGGGAAGATTATTGGTTCCTTCAATACTTTCTTTTAATTTACCTGAAACCAGCGAAAAAGTATTTTGAATATGCAACCAGTCCAATGGATGCGGATGAATATCCAAAGTTGCTTCTAATCCTGTAAGATGTGCAGCACGCTGATCAAACTTAAATGAAGTTAAGTTATTACCATTAACCATAACTATTGAATCTCCTCCCCCATTGGCTTCCAGTTTCCGGTAAAAGATAAAATTATTGAAATGATTGTAGTAACCTGCCAGGTTAAATGATAAATGTTCATTTCTAAATTCAATAGCTGCATCAAATTGTATACTGATCTCGCTTTCAAGGTTATTATCACCATACTCATACCGGGTAGTTCCTTCATGAGCACCGTTAGAAGCAAGCTCTGGTATACCCGGTGCCCTGAATGCCCTTGCAACATTCATTTTAATATTGATCGTTTTAGTAGCCTGGTATGCAGTGCCGATGCTTCCTGAAAAATTTGAAAATATCTTGGTAAAAGCGGGGCTTTTAATTGAACCGCCATCCAGTAAATTTTTAACATCAATATTTCTTGAATCAAACCTGGCACCACCGCTTATAGTTAGTTTTTTAAATTCCTTTTGCAAAAACCCAAATCCACCGATATCGGATAAATGAAAATCCGGGATCAGTTGTTCAACTCCTTTATTAATATTATCCTGTTGCATTCCATTCATGCCGATGGTTGGCTTCCAACCATTCATTTCTTTTAAATGAAACTGTGCCGTGTAAGTAATTGTTTTCAGATCAAAGAACAAGGCTCTTTCGCTCAGGTCACCAGGATTGCCGAATTCTTCGCGTTGATTGTGTTGCCATCCAACATTGATCGCCAACCGGTTGTTACCGATCTTAAAACTATTATCAGTGGCCATTTTAAAATGCCGGATATGCTGGTAAGGAATTTCCGGTGAGGTACTTTTAAAATCATCTTCAGTTGCCCTGACTACAGAACCGCCGGCAATAGCTTTTACAAAATACCCATCGGCATCTCTTTCCCCTTCTATCAAACCGGCCTTTAAATTAAAATTACTTAGCAAAAGATGGCTGTATCCCCATGCCCCATTGTAACCAGCATATCCCCCAAAATTCTTTTCATTGAATTTAGAATTCAATACATAACCATCATATTTATTTTGGTAATCGGCTACTGCCTTTGTGGTAACATAAACATTCCAGTTGAAACCATGATTGTTTCCTGCAATATTTCCATACAGACTTCTCAGCCTGTTATTGGTTTGATAATTGGTGCCGGCATTCATTTTTATAGTATTTGACTGAATGGGTACATTGGTAATGATATTGATCACACCAGCCATGGCATCGCTGCCATAGACCAATGAAGCAGGACCTTTCAGTATCTCTACTTTATTTACGCTGGCTTCATCTATTTCAATCCCATGCTCATCACCCCACTGCTGCCCCTCCTGGCGCACACCATCATTGATGGTTAGCACCCGGTTATATCCCAACCCCCTGATCAGCGGCTTGGAAATAGCCGGACCGGTTGCGATGGAAGACACACCTGCTTTCCTTGTAATGGCATCAATGATATTTGTAGATGTGCTTTGGAGCAGATCTTCCTTCTTTAAAACAGAAATCTGGAACGGAATCTTATTTAACTGTGTTGCTTTGGTAACACCGGTAACGATCACTGCATTGTTTTCAATGATCGATTCGATAAGAAAAAAATCTTTCTTAGTGTCTCCATTGATATTGATATTCTCTGCAACGGTTGTATAACTGATGTGCGAAACCTCAACCAAATGAATGCCTTCGCTGATATTAGTAATATTGAATTCACCTTTGGAATTTGTATAACTCCCGGATTTAATATCAGCGAAAAAAATGTTTGCACCTTGTAGAGGCAATCCTGTTTTTGCATCTTTTACAACACCTCTGAAACTTCCTTTCAATGGCGGAGACATCGCAAATGATTTTGTTGCAATCGAAATTGAAGCGATCATATATAAAAGAAGAAAAATTCTTTTCATGAACCTATTGTTTTAAAATGTTTTTGAATTGAGCTGTATAAGTTAAAAATGTCAACAGATATACAGGATATCAGCCGCATATTACACAGTCAATTAATAAAAGAATTTTGAAAAAAGTAAACTGCTTAAACAAAAACCGGCGGGCCACGCAAGTCGAAATAAAAATGACCTGTTGAAGAAAGATTGCTAGTTGAACTTTCTGAATAAAGTGAAAAACAAACACGATTCAGAATTTCATATTTGGTTGAAGTTTCTGTAAAAGGAGAATTTGCAACAATACTATTGCAATCACAATTAAATCCAACCTGGTTGAATTGTAGTCTGTCGTTATTTTTTTTTGATGGCTGATCTTTATGATCTGCAGATATGCCATGCAAAACCTGTTTAGGTGTAATACTCAACAGGAACGTACATAAAAGCAATACGCCGATAAAATTTTTAAAGATGGTATGTTGTCTTAAGTTTTTGATACGCAGTTGCAAATTACGACCTTTATCGAAAACCAGGTAATTAATAATAGGATCAATGCAGGTTTAACGATGTATTTGAATTACTAACAGCAGACAGGGTCAAAACTGTACCCGGGATTTTGCTCATAGCTATAAGCTAGCGGCTAACTGCTTTTTTAATTAATATTTTCAATGATTCCCGCAATACCCTGTCCACCGCCAACACAGGCAGTAACGATCCCGTATTTTTTGTTCAGCCTTTTCATGTCGTTTGTGAGCTGGATGGTAAGCTTACATCCCGTACATCCCAGCGGGTGGCCCAATGCAATAGCGCCTCCATTGATATTCACTATATCAGGATTTAATTCTAATTTTCTGATCACCGCAAGTGCCTGTGATGCAAATGCTTCATTCAATTCTATGAGATCGATTTGAGAAAGATTCATTCCTGCCTGTTTCAATACTTTTGGTACAGCTTCAACCGGGCCTATGCCCATGATACGGGGATGCACACCCGCACTGGCACAATTCACCAAACGTGCAATGGGTTTCAATCCCAATTCATTGATCATACGCTCACTCATTACAATTACAAAGGCAGATCCATCACTGGTTTGTGATGAATTACCGGCTGTAACAGTTCCACCATTTGCAAAAGCAGGTTTTAATTTTGCCAACCCTTCTATGGATGTATCCGCCCTTACACCTTCGTCCGTATCAACTACATATGATTTTGTTTGCTTCTTTCCCTTTGCATCCAGGTAAACCTGGTCAACCGTAATGGGCAATATGCCTGATTTAAAATATCCTTCTTTAATGGCATTGCCTGCTTTTAAATGACTGTTGTAACTAAATGCATCCTGGTCTTCCCTGTTTACATTGTATTCTTTCGCAACGGCTTCTGCTGTTAACCCCATGCTTAAATAATAATCAGGTTCCTCTTTGGCAATGGAATAAGCCGGTACTGTTTTCCATCCTGCTGTTGGAACCAGGCTCATACTTTCTGTTCCGCCTGCAATGATACATTCTGCCATTCCGCTCCTGATCTTTGCAGTTGCCATGGCAATGCTTTCCAATCCACTTGCACAATACCTGTTTATTGTAATGCCTGCAGCATGAAATCCCACAGCCCTGGCCGATATGATCCTTGCAACCTGTAAGCCTTGTTCAGCTTCAGGTACAGCATTGCCAACAATAACATCATCTACCCGCATTGGATCAAGTTGCGGAACACTGGCCAACAATCCTTTAATGACATTTACAGCAAGGTCGTCAGGCCTGGTAAACCTGAATCCACCCTTTTTACTTTTTGTGATAGCGGTTCTAAAACCGGCTACGATATATGCTTCCTTCATGGTAAAACTGTTTGAGGTTTGAAGTTTGAAGTCTGGGGCCTGTAGTTCAATCATTAATATCAAACCACAAACACCAAGCCGTTTAGTTGTTTATGCAACTTTCCAAACAAAGTTATAATTTATGCTCCAAAACAAAAAACCGAATTGACTGCCTTAATTTCGCTGCATTATGTACAAGATCCTGCGAAGTGTTTTATTTTTATTTGATCCGGAATGGGTACATTATTTATCGATGAATTGGCTGAAAGCCCTGTGCAGAATTAGCCCGGTGAAAAAAATGATCAGTACAGTCTTCAAACCGAAAGAAAATATTCAGTATTCAACGTTAAATATTCAATTCCCTAACAGAATCGGTCTTGCAGCAGGTTTTGATAAGAATGCAAAATATTTGAATGAAATGGAAACACTGGGTTTTGGTTTTGTAGAGATCGGAACAGTTACACCCCTTCCCCAGGCAGGTAATGATAAACCAAGGCTTTTCCGGTTACCAAAAGACAAAGCTCTCATCAACCGGATGGGGTTTAACAATGATGGTGTTGAAGTTGTTGCAGAAAGATTAAAAAAATGGAGAAAGACGTTTGAGGTTCGAGGTTCGAAGCCTGTCTACCGGACAGGCAGGTTTGAAGTTCAGGAAAATCACACATCACACATCACACACCATACATTGATCATAGGAGGCAACATTGGAAAGAATAAATCCACTCCCAATGAAGAAGCCTGGAAAGACTATGAAACCTGCTTTCTTGCATTACATGATCAAGTAGATTATTTTGTAGTGAATGTAAGCAGCCCCAATACACCCGGTTTAAGAGAACTACAGGAAAAAGATTCGCTTAGAAAAATATTGACCAACCTTCAAACACTAAACTCTAAACTTATAAACCTTAAGCCAATTCTATTAAAAATTGCACCCGACTTAACAACAGAACAGGTTGATGATGTAATAGAACTTGCATTGGAGATAAAATTAGATGGATTAGTAGCTTCAAATACTACGATCAGCAGGGATCAACTTCAAACCTCTCCGAAAGAGTCCGGAGTCCTTCGGACAAACATCAAACCTTCCTGTCCGATAGACAGGCTTCAAAAAATCGGTGCCGGTGGTTTAAGCGGTTTGCCTCTAAAGAATCGATCCACAGAATTGGTAAGATACATTCATGAAAAAACAAACGGGCAGATACCGATCATTGCAAGTGGTGGTATATTTACCGGTGCCGATGCAAAAGAAAAATTCGATGCAGGCGCTTCACTGGTGCAGGTGTGGACAGGTTTTGTATATGAAGGCCCTTCGATAGTAAAAAATATTTCAACCTATCTTGCAAAAAACAAATAAAGAATAATTAACTCAACACTAAAGAAATGCTAACGGCTAACTGCTAATAGCTAACAGCTAAACATGGAACATTTATTTACATCAGAAAGTATCATCAGTTTTATAGTCCTTGTCATACTCGAAGTTGTCCTGGGTATTGACAATGTGATCTTCGTCAGCATCATCATGAACCGCTTAAAAGATCCAAATGAAGAGAAAAAAGCCAGGTACACCTGGATGGTAACAGGTATCATTTCCCGCAGTTTGTTGCTGATGGGATTGGGTTGGCTTCTTACGCAAAAAGGAAAAGCGATCTTTACAATTTTCGACAAGGGATTTGACCTGGCCAGTATTGTCATGCTTGGCGGAGGCTTATTCCTTATTTATAAATCTGTCATGGAAATTCACCATAAGCTGGAAGGAGAAGACCCGAATGTTTCTTTACGTGTTCAAAAAAAATTATCGCTTGCACAGGCAATCGGGCAGATCATTTTGATCGATGCTGTATTTTCATTCGACAGCATCATCACTGCCGGCGGTACAGCCAAATATGTTGAGATCATGATCGCCGCTGTAGTTATAGCCATGATCGTTATGTTCCTGTTCAGTCCAAAGATCTCTTCATTCATACACAAGCATCCAACATTAAAGATGCTGGCCCTTTCTTTTCTGGTGATGATCGGTATCAGTCTGATCATTGAAGGATGGGATTCAGAAGCGGCACATCAGCTTCATTTAAAAAATTACATTTATTTTGGAATGGCTTTCTCATTCATGGTCGAAATGCTGAACATGATCATGCGCAAAAGAATGGCCGCTTACCGGGTGGTTGAATTGAATGAACCGGTTCTCAGAGAAGAAACTACCAAGGACTCAGATACAGCTCATTAATAAAAAGTTTGAAGTTTGAGGTTCGAAGTTGTGCGATTTTAACCTCAAACTTCAAACCTCAAACCTCGAACTCTTTTAAGGATGCATCGAAGAAACCCCGTTAAAACTATTGACATCAAAAACCGGGAAATCATTTCCATCCACAAATCCATCGCCGTTCATATCTGTTGCCACGTACACCTGTGCCACACCGTTAAAACTGTCTGAATCATAAGCCGGAAAATCATTTCCGTCAATGAAATCATCCTGGTTCAGATCGCCGGTGTAGAAAGCCCAAACATTTGGCTCAACTTCAACCTGGTTATTGCCATAAGCTTTGTTAGCACTTACTGAAAAATCATATAGCGGTGAAGACCCGTTAAAATGCAGTGGTTGAGCACTCCAGGTTTGAATCGTATTCCTGTGCCTGATGGCAACATAATAATCAGCAACAGGTTGTACAAAAGTTGTTGAAACATTTCCATTAGTTGACAATACCGTATTCTTAGCATCAACCAATGCAAATGTGGCGGGATGATGCAATTCAACGGTAACCGAATCTGTTTGTGAAGTCAGTGATAACGGTACCGCCTGGTTGTTTAATACCGGTTGCATGGCACCGGCTCCGGTATAATAACCCTGGAGGAAAAATTTCAGGTTCAAAGTAATTACCGGTGAACAAGGAACTGAATTATAATCCTGTAATACCTGTGCAGGAGTTAAGGCAACATTGTAAATCTTAATATCATCTATGCTTCCATTAAAAAAGCGTATGCCACTGGCACTGCCTATAGTGATCACACCTGCCGGGTTAATAGGGGAAGTTGTGAACGTATTAGGTGCCTGCACAGCATTAAGGTAAAATTTGGTTACGCCGGATTGTCTTACCATAGTAAGATGCATCCATTGATTCGCTTGTGACGCAACAGAGCCACTGTTTAAAAAAGCAACACAGGGATGGTAGCCGGTTACAGCTAAATTATTCAAACCTAATGAGTAACCATTACAAGGAACTCCACCACCATCACCCCCATTTTGCACGACAATGACATCCGATGATATGGCTGCCGGTTTTACCCAAGCAGACAAGGTCCAATTGTCGGTTTGTGTGCTGGCTACATTTGAAGTGCTAATAAAATCATTCACCCCATCAAAAGTATATGCACTATTTGCATTTCCAAACCTGTCTGTAGTTAGTGTAGCTCCGTTTACTGTACCATTCAATGTGCCAACAGCATCATTTGCATTACCGTTAAATGGATAATAGGCGACCAATCCGTTGGTTGGAAAGTTTAGGTCAATCATACCATCGCAATTATTATCTATGCCATCACACACTTCAACAGCTCCTGGATGAACCGCCGCATTATTATCATTGCAATCTGTACTATTTAAAACATAACCAACGGGCTGGCTACATCCAATTTGTGATACCGCCGGATTACCAAAACCATCTCCATCTGCATCAGCAAAATAAGTTCTTGACGATGGCATCAAATTATACTGCTGAAGAACCTGTGCAGCAGACAATTCGATATTGAATACTTTCAATTCATCAATTTGTCCGTTAAAGTAACCAGCCTCACCGCCTGTTAGATTGCGCCCAATTGCAGCAAATCCCGAAGCATTGTTATAACCTGCATTAACAGAAGCAGATAATATCCCATTTTTGTAAATCCTTTGAGTAATGCCATCAAACGTAAATGCGATATGAAACCATGTGTTAGGAATTAAGGACACTCCTGTGTTCCAATTAATACGACCAAAAGTTATTACAAACACAGTATTGTTAAGAACATACAAGCCATATCCATCGCCACTGCCTTTTTTAAACCAATTTAAATTTTCAGAACTAGCGTTGTAATTTATCCAGGCAGAAACACTCACCGCCCCAGAAACGGGAATATTGGCATTTCCGGATAAATCAATATAGCCATTAACAGCATTGAAATTACAAGCAGTGCCTGCAATTCCAAACCTGTTGCTACTAGGTGTAACTCCTCCATTAATGGTGCCATTTGATAATGCTACAGTGTCTATTGCATTCCCATTTAAGCGATAATAAGCTACTAATCCCGTTGTAAATTCACTCATCTCTACCATATCTATAAATCCATCGCAATTATTATCTATGCCATCACAAACTTCCGTTGCGGCCGGATTGACTGCAGCATTGTTATCATTACAATCGGTATTATTCAATGCATAACCTACCGGTGGTGTTACGGTTGTTGCAACTATATAATTGTTTGCATCTCCATATCCATCATTATCAGTATCTGCATAATACCGGTTCTTTGTAAGTACAACCGTAGTTGTATTCACACGCAAAGTATAACCCGGAGGTATATTTATATTGTCAAAACTGCCAATGATCATACCGGATGTAACGCTGATAATGGTATAATCACCTGCAGGTATAGTTCCCGTTTCGGTAACTGTTAATGTTCCTGCCAAAGTCATGTTTCCATCTCTTACCAATTGATCATGTCCAATGCCAGGACCAGCACCATCCTGCATCTTAATCTGGAGTGTTGAGTTGGCAGACAAGGGTTGATTGTTGCTGATTTTAAGTTGACCCACCGCGGAAATACCCGGTGATATGTTGCCGGTATTATTAAAGCCGTTTAAAAATTGAAGTTCGCCTACTCCACTGATCGTACCTGGGTTAATTGTTGGTACATATATGGGAGTTGGACTGTTATTGTCCATTCTTCTAAAGAGGCCATAGTTGGTGAATTGATCCTGTGCATTGTTTGCACTATACATATAACCTTCGCCGGAAATATTAATTATTCCAGCTGGGTTATTCAGAACAGTTCCATTATTGAGATATAAATTATTTCCCAGCCAATTAAAAGTACCGTTATTTTCTAAGGTGCCGTTTTGAATAAAGCTTTGATTATTTGAGGTTTTACTGGATAAAGATCCCTGTGCCAGGACCATCCTTGCCTGTAGTGAACCTCCGAACCATTCAAGCCCCCCGGTTATTATTGCAGTTCCACTTCCGAACATATTTCCATACATCAGGTAATTTGAAATGATTGCCGGAGTCGCTGCCGGAGAATTTACGGTGATTGATGTACCACCATATCCGGCATTTTTAAAAATACCTTGCCCGGTAATAATAGTTCCTGTATTTAGTTGCCAGTTGGCACCGTTATCCAGCTCGAAAATTTTCCCTGCACTTATATTGATCGTGCCGCTGTTAACAGAATGATCTGAAGACCTGAAAGTGCCCGAATTAACATTGATAACTCCTGAATTAATAATGGGCACCTGTAATGTTGACATCCCAGTACCTGCGCTCTTGGTAATTGTTCCTGAATTGTTAATCAGGTTTACACCAACATTTGTAATTCCATGATCTGAACTAATATCTAACAGTGCACCAATTTCATTAATGAAGGTTCCATTATTAAAGCTAAAATTTCCATTTCCCCAATTGAAGATCCCGTTGTTACTGATGGTATCCTGGAGTGAGCCTGTGTTAGTAGTTGTCTTTGAGGATACCGATCCGGGTGCAAGGATTACATGGGCAGCTATTGCACCTGCCTGCCATTCCATTCCACCGGTAATTACAACCGTTCCAGACCCAAACATATTACTGCCCTGGAGGTAATTTGAAATTACAGCAGGCGTTGCTGCTGGAGTATTAATGGTAATGGATGGTTGAAAACTGCCTGCATTTTTAAATGTTCCTGTACCCGCCACTACAGTACCTGTATTTATTTGCAGGTTTGCGCCGTTCGCCACCGTAAAAAAACTGCCGGCGGCAATATCGATTGTTCCGGAATTTACAGAACTGCCTCCTAATAATAGTATCTCCCCCGAATTTACATTGATGATCCCCGAATTCGCTATACCGAAATAAATATTCGTATTACCTGTTCCTTCCAGTTTATTAAAAGTTCCCTGGTTATCAAAAAGTGCTCCACTGCAAGGAACCCCCACAATACTAAAACTGGACATTGTATAATCCTCATAAGCATTCATGATACCGCCGGGCATATTTATAATGTAACCACCGCACATGGCGATGTTGCCAGCCCTCCAGTTGAATGTACCATAGTTTGTAATGCTTGAATTATTAATTAAGGAGATTGCATCGTTGGAACTTTCACCCGGGTTGGAGTGCGTCTTATCCAAAATACCACCCGGGTTTATCACCAGGTTCGGATTTGCAGTGCCTGTGCTCCAGAGCATCCTGCTGTTGATTACAATATTGCCCGCGCCATTTGAAATACCCTGGTAACCTAGAATGAACAGTCCGTTAACGGTGATATCATCACCGGGGCCATCCACTACGGTCAAGGTTACTCCTGATGATGAGTTGGATAAAGTAGCACCAGCTTCCACAACAACCTGGTCTACAGTAATATTATTTGTAATTGAAACATCGTGTGGACTCCTGATCGTGATGATGTCATCCGTAAAATCTGGGCGTGAAATAGCGTTAACCCAGTTGCAACCGTCAAACTGTTCCCAGGTAGTTGCGAACTGCCAGCTACCACTAGTCCTGGAACGGAAATATTTTAATTTTGTGTAGTCCGGTATGATAGCTGGGTTAGTGTCGTCACAATCATCCCACCTGGACGAATAACCTGCTGGAGCCGGGTTCTGACCTGGGTTACATAGTAGGATCGGCGCTCCTGTACCATAGCCATCTCCATCAGCATCTATAAAGAAATAAAATACCTGGTGTGCATTTGGATCGTTGTCATTACAATCGCCATTAACGGTGGAATAGCCGGCTGGTGCTGTATTTTGATCTGCGGCACACAACTGAACCCCACCGTCGGCACCAAAACCGTCGCCATCAGCATCTACATAAAAAGTAAAAGTTCGGTGAATCGCTGAATTTGTATCATCACAATCCGTCGAATTTGAAACAAAGCCAATTGGCTGAGTACATGAAAGTTGCGACTGAGCAGCATTTCCGTAACCATCCGCATCTGCATCAGCATACCATTGAGTTGCAGTGATGATATTCATCACAATTACATTGCTGGTTACTGATGAAGGAACAGCATTGCCTGCGCTACTCGTAAATACACAGCTTATTACATCATTGTTTTGAAGGTCATTGTTTTCGTAAGTTGAACTATTTGAACCTACAATAACATTGTTAAGTTTCCATTGAAATGTAGGGTATAGCCCACCGTTAGTTGTTGACGCAGTAAAAATAAGCTGTTGGGATGTGGAACATAACTGGCCTGTTTGCGATGCCACTATCGAAATGGCAGGTACAATATCGGGCAAAGGATCTATAGTGACCTGTGCATAACCGTCATTACCTCCACCGAAAAAAATACCGTTGTTTGCATTTGGAAATGGTATCAGCATCTTTGAATAGCCGTCATTACCACCCCCATTAAAAATGCTGTTGTTTGAAATGGCAAATGGTATCAGCATCTTTGAAAAGCCATCATTACCGCCACCGTTAAAAATGCTGTTATTAGAAGCTACAAATGGTATCAACAACTTTGAATAGCCATCGTTATGTCCGCCGTTAAAAACACTGTTATTGGCAGGCGATTGTGCTAGCAGTTCGAAAGAGCAGAAGGTTAAGAATGCAAATAAAATTGTACGCAAAATGTGTAGTTTGTTATGTTGATTCTAAAAATCAGACCTTACTAATCTTATTCCCTGTCCTTCCTCTAGGTTTTGTGGATTACTCAATACTCCATTAGGATTATTATTATAGAGATCGTTGTCGTATAACACGGGAGCAGTCCTGGAGGATGTTTGTGCATATTCCTCCCCAAGGTAAAATGTCCCACCTCTTTTAGTGTAACTCTCATTACTCAGGTTATTTATCGTCGCGAATCCGTTTGAAGCCAACGTTCCATTTCCATGCACACCTGTAAAAATCCTCATTTCGGGCGAGCCGACTCCAACACACATTTCCTCTACATTACCACTCATTTCCATAATTCCGTAATGAGTTGCGCCTGTCTCTTCCCGGGTTTTATTTACTGCACTTGCTGCATATATGCCACAACGCATCGGCCTGTATATGTAATTGGCGCCGGGATTGGCGACTGAAGTAATATTAGCATTTCCTGATCCTGTACAAAGGTTGGAGATAGACTCACTTGCCGCTCCGGAATTTTGAATATTACCAGCATCTTGAAGGCAATTAAAACTGCCTCCGAAAGCAAATTCTTCAGGAACAGATGTTTCCGGTCCCCTGCATGCCTTTTCATATTCTAATTCTGTCATGGGACGCAAGCCTGCCCAATCTGCATAAGCTGTGGTATTTCGCCACCGCATATAATTGCAGGCCCGATCAGGAGTGGTAGTTTGATAACGGTTGGGCGCTGCACCGAGATTTGTAATTGTAAACCCGTAAAGGAAATTGGCTCTTGGAACAATAAAATTTGCCGAAGCCTGAGTTGCTGTAAGCTTATTTAGGAAGTCAACATACTGGCCCATACTGCACTCATACTTCATACAATAAAAAGCTTTATATCCTTTAGGAAAAGTTGTGGGGAGGATTTGTAAAACTGTATTAGTGAAATCATCTCCATTAAGCTCCACGGTGCTGAAATTTGAAGCAAGTGCGTAGGGTGCAACACCTCCCAATTCTAAATAAGATTCATTTACGATTTGTAAAGGTGCTGTCGAACCACCTTGGGAAAATTTAAAGCGATTAGCGGGTCTATTACCATCGCCCACATAAAAACTACCTTGAGGCACATATACCATTTCAACAGCCATTACATCAACTTCCACTCTGTCAATATCAGTTATAGAATTTCCATAATCCCATTGTAGTTCGAGGTTGGCATATGATACATTTCCAATTCCATTGGCGCTTCTGTAGATCATGGCGCCCATATTATCAGGACTTACTTTTACGGTAGCACCGGAAGAAGTAACAAACCCTGTTGTATTGAGTTGTGCATGGTTCCAGACGGTAGAACTACGCTCACGGAATTTTATAAAAACCCATGCAGCATCCCAGTTGCTTTCAAAAATGCTTGTTCGCCAGCTATTATCCCAGGCGAGGTCAAATTTTACCTGGTATGTGTTGCTGCCTGGATTTTGCCCCGTGAGGCTTGCATTCGTCACCCTGATGTCATTTGCCCAAATACCTGCGCTTAATAAAAAGAACCCGGCAAAAAGAGAAAACTGCTTCATGTCATGTGTTTTAGTCAAAAATTATAGAGGAAAAAAAGCAAATTATTTTGTAGCGTAAAAATGGATGAAGAATAATTAGCATACAATAGCTAATACTAGGCATAAGGGATACCGGTAGTTGACAATAATAGGTAAATAATAACCCTGAGCGGTCATTAAATGATATAAGATGTAAATTATTGAAAGGTATTAGCTATACTTACAGCATTTTTTGCTTATGCGCCAGCGCTATCGCTTCGCCCATGGAATGCACCTGCAGCTTTTCGTATATTTTTTTTACATGGTTATTCACGGTATAATAACTGATATCCATGCTATCAGCGATCATTTTATAACTTAGCCCCTGAGCAAGCAGCTTAAGGGTCTCTGTTTCTTTATTGGTCAGTTTATAGTCGGGTTTTGGAGGATGCTGGCTAAAATAACGCATCACTTTCAATGCAATACTGGGGCTCATGCTGGCCCCGCCGTTCATGACCTCTTCAATGCTCTGCGTAATTTGAGCGATGCTGGCGTTCTTTAAAATATATCCTTCCGCACCGGCCTGTATAGCGGCAAAAACTTTTTCATCGTCATCAAAAGCCGTTTGAATGATCACTTTAACCTGCGGGTGATGTTGCCTGATCAATTTCAATCCATGAATGCCATCTGCTACGGGCATTTCAATATCCATTAAGATAATATCAGGATTGTTTGCATGGATATCATCTGAAATGTTTGCGCAGTTCTCAAAACTTCCCGCATGCTCAAAGCCCGGCGACAATAGTATAAAAGCCTGCAGGCTTTCTCTCCGGGAGCGATTATCGTCGTAAACTGCAATGCGTATCATCTGGTAAAATTAAGGACTGCTTGGTTAACTGGTTTGACTAATACTAGCTATTGAGAAGCTGCATATGATCTCAGTTCCCTTACCGGGAGCCGTATTAAAAACACATGTTCCGTCAAGCGCTTTACAACGACGCAACATATTTTGCAAACCGTTTCCATCGTTAATGCGCTTGCTGTCATATCCTTTTCCATTATCGCTAATGTTTAGGATCACCAGCTCTTTTTGACGCCTAAACATTACAGTAGCTTTTGATGCCTCACTGTATTTAGAAATATTATTAACTGCTTCTTTAATGATCAGCAGGATATTTTTTCTTACAGCAGGATTTATAATAGATAATGCCAGCTTTTCATCGATATCAAAATCGCATACAATATTCTTTGGCGCAAGTAATTCATTACAATAGTTCCGCAGCCGGGGTTCCAGCGTATATCTTTCTTCGTCGGCAGGCTTCATACTCCAGATAATATCACCCATCCTGCTGGCAAGGTCTTTAGATGCAGTAGATATTTTCTCGATCATCTTCCTGCTTTCCTGCGGTTTTGTATCCCATACATTGCCGGCAAGATCCCCATAAATATTCATGCTGCTTAAAGTGGCGCCAATATCATCATGAAGATCGGCAATGATCCTTTCCCTTTCCTTTTGTATGGTAAATGCCCGTTCCAAAACCCGCTGCTGTTCCCGTAAACTGCTTTTTACAAATAACCGGATCGCATACATGATCAGCAATGCCAGGCATAATATTAAAACTGCTTTGAACCAGGCCGTCTGCCACCAGTAAGGCTTAAAATGAATTTGTAGGTTTTGAGCCTGACCTGTCCAGTTTCCATCAGCATCTGAAACCATTATTTCAAATTGATAGCTGCCAGGCTTTATGTTTACAAACCTGGCTGTGCCCGAATTATTACCGGTAACCCATTCATCGTTGTAATTTTTTAACCGGTATTGAACCCGTATCTTTTGCGGATTGAAAAAATCTATGGCATTGTACTCAATCTCAACTGTGCTGTTGCCTGGTGGAATAATAAACTCTTCATACATACCATTTCCGAGCCACGACACATTTTTCTTTTCATCTGCATTGATACTGATCAGCTGCAGTTTGGCAGCCGGGATACTGAAGCGATCGGGAATATCGGTTGTAACAAGATTGATACCATTCACACCACCAAACATCAGGTTTCCGTTCAATAGCTTACAATATGCATGGGTATTAAACTCAAGATCCTGTACGCCAAATTCTTTTCCAAAACTTTTGTATTCGCCTGTACCAGGTTTCCAGCGGAAAAGCCCGGAATTGGTGCTTGTCCAATAGTATCCGTTAGGGCCTTTAAGTATAGAATAAACATAACGATTCGGCAACTTATCATTCAGGTTGCCAAGCGTTGTTATTTTTTTTTGTGAAATGATATAGGCAAAGATCCCTGTGGTTGTAGCCATCCATAATGTATCAGGTGATATCTTCAGGATCGACTTTACATAAAGTTTCGGATCGATCACTTTGTCCAGTTTATAGTCGTCGCCATCCATTGAATATAATGTGATCCCATGATCCTGCTGGAATGTTAGCAGGTCATTATTTTCCAACTCATAGAGCATACCAAAAGCACTTCCGCTTCTGATACCGTTAAGTATTTTTATTTTTTTTTGAGTCTTATTAAACAGCTGCACATTATAATATGTACCCAACAACAGGTCCCCGTTTTTTCTTTCGAGCATGGAAGCATAGCGTACAGAAATATTTTTGTCCTCCCTGGCACTTACCGTGGCGCTTACCGGGTCGTAACAATACAGGCTCTTGTTGCCCATCCATATATTGCCATGCCTGTCTTTAAGAAGATACTCAAATGCAACATCTCCCTGTTTAAGCACGGTTTTAATATAATTCCCGTTACTATCCAGCATCACCACCCCTGTATTCTCAATGGATGCATAAACATTGCCCAGATCATCACATACCATTGCCCTGATAAAATTACCAAGCCCGTTCTTTGCAGCTTTTTCAGCTGTCATTACATGAGTAAACTTAAAACTTCCCAGGTTACAATAATCAATCCCTCTTCCCCAGGAATAAACCCACAGCACGTTATCGCTGTCACAAAGCACGGGCAGGGCTCCCGTTGAAATACTGAAGGGATCGGCCGGGTCGTGAATAAAATTATATACGAATCTTTTTTGTTTTATATCAAACGAACATACACCCCTAGCTGTCTGGATCCAAAGCTGCTCATGGTTATCCATTACAATACTTGGCAAGGTTTCCGGATCTCCCAGCGTTTCGCCATCGAACAAAAAAGTTTCCAGTTTACCTGTTTTCCAATCATAATGTACCAGTTTATCCTCCATGACCGACCAGATATTTTCTCCATCAGGTTGTACGGAAAATCTGTCGAGGTCGAATGTAGCTGCTTTATGGTCGATCCATTTTAAGGTTAGGCCAGTATCTATGCTGCCCCGTAACATCCTGTTGCGTTCCCTGTCCTTTGAATAAATGACCGAATTAAAAATATTCACGGGTTCAAAATAGATATGAAGCTTTGCCGATGGATGGGGAAGCATATATACCATCTTTAATTTCCCGGTATTGGTATCATATACACCCAGGTGTTCTCCATTGAGGAGGAACCATATCCTGTCATACTCATCTATATACATGATCCCTATATATAAGCTGGCAAGGTTTAGTTGCACGAGTTGCTTTTCCAGGTTTATGATCTGGAATGAATTTTCGTTGCGGTCATATTTAACTAATTCTTCATCACGTTTTCCTAACCATAAATTTCCTTTCTTATCTTCCAGGATGCCCAGCAGCCGGTGGCCCTTGAGTTTATCCTGGCCCGCGGTAACATCCAAAAAGTTCACACCATCGAAACGGAACAGGCCGCTTTGGGTAGTGATCCAGATAAATCCCCTTGAATCTTTGTACAGATCATTGCAAACGCTCTGCGAAAACCCTTTTTCCTTATTCAAATGATGAAAGACGAGATTATTGGTTTGAGCTGAGCCGGTGAAGAAAAACAGCGTAAAGAAAATGAGTAAAGAAAGTTTCGCTATATATCGGATAATGAGGCGGAATATCCTTAGAATTGACAACGTGCCACACGATAAACATAAAAGGCATAGATTACTTTGCATATGACGTTAAGATAATAATTTTTATTAATTATTTTCTTAACTGTGCAACTTTCGAATGCACATGTAGAACTTCTATTGATAAAAGTAATTTATAGGAGCCGCAACAATATAGCGGCTGCTATGCCTGCCGTTTCTGTTCTTAACCTGGTTTTACCCAAACTAACCGGAATAAACAGGCGCAGCAATGCCTGCTCAATTTCAGTTGGAGAAAAATCACCTTCGGGGCCGATACAAATTAGTTGATGTGCTGATGTGCTGATGTGCTGATGCAACGGTTTTTTAATTTGTTCATCTTCACAATGAGCAATGAAATTTTGGCCCATATATTCATTCACAATGAATTTGCTGTATTTAATTGGTTCTGATAAAACTGGAAGCCATGTTTGCTGGGATTGCAGCATGGCGCTTACTATTATTCCTTTCATTCTTTCAAAACGAACATGTTGCTTTTCTGTCCGCTCGCATATCAAAGGGATAATTTCATTTACGCCTATCTCGGTAGCTTTTTCTAAAAACCATTCAAACCTGCTGGCATTTTTTATCAGCGAGATAGCGATCGTAATTTTTCTTTCTGAAGGTTGCCTGTAAACTGTTGAAAGGATCTTTATTCTACATTTCTTTTTATGATCATCGATGATCTCGGCTGCAAATAAATTGCCTTTACCATCTGTAAGGTTCAAGTGCTCCCCAGGTTGCATACGCAACACCTGTACCACATGTTTGGAAGTTTCCTCATTCAGCACCAACTGCCCTGAACCGGTTTGTATTTCTTCAATATAAAAAAAAGGTAACGCCATAAAAAACAAATGGAGAACAAATCTAAATTTCATTCTCCATTATATCAACCTGCCGGCCGGCAGGCGGGAAAAAAAATTATTCATTAGAACGGTGCATCCGAATCAAATTCACCATCATTCATTTTACTTCCTTTCTGTATATACATTTTCGCCTCATCGCCGCCCCCTGTACTGGTAACCGGCCTCCAGTTGCCTTCTTTAGGCAATCCCGGGTTAAAGTCGCCTCCTTCATCTTCAATGAATTTCTGGATATGCAGGAGCGCTTTTAATTTAATTGTTTCCAAACTACCATTTCTATGCTTGGCAATTTTCACATGTGTTTCTCCTTTGTTGTTCTCACCAAATTCATTGGCTGTGATATCGTAATACTCCGGGCGATAAAGGAACATCACCATATCAGCATCCTGCTCAATCGCACCCGACTCTCTCAGGTCACTCAACTGCGGCATTTTGTTTCCTTCTTTTCTTTTTTCTACCTCACGGCTTAACTGTGACAGTGCAATGATAGGCACCTGCAATTCTTTGGCAAGCCCTTTCAGGTCCCTGGATATTTTACTGATCTCCTGCTCACGGTTACTGTTGCGGTCGGCACTGCCGCTCATGAGCTGAAGGTAATCGATGATGATAAGGCCAACGTTGTGTTTGTTCTTTAGCCTGCGGCATTTTGCCCTTAATTCAAAAATGTTCAGTGCTGCTGAGTCATCAATGAATATAGGAGCCTTGCTCAGCCTTTCAATACCGCGTTTGTACAATTGTTTCATTTCATGTTCTTCCAGTTTGCCACGGGCAATCTTTTCCAGCCAGATCTCGCTTTCTGCACTCAATATCCTTTGCACGAGCTGGCTGCTGCTCATCTCCAGGCTGAAGAACCCAACCGCCGTTGGTTTGGTCGGGTGAAGGGCAGCACTACGGGCAAGGTTAAGCGCAAAAGCCGTTTTACCTACAGATGGCCTGGCTGCCAGGATGATCAGGTCGGTTTGCTGCCACCCGTAAGTGATCCGGTCAAGTGATGTAAAACCAGTTGGTACGCCGGTGATATCATCCTGACGGTTACGCATATCCTCAATACGTTGAATGGTCTTTACCAATACCGTATCAATGCTGTCGAAATTCTTACGAAGGTGATTGTTGGTGATCTCGAACAATTTACTTTCAGCATCATCCAGCATATCGAATACATCTGTACTGTCTTCATAAGCTTCACCGATGATCTCACCGCTGATTCGGATCAGCTCACGTTGAATGAATTTTTGCAGAACGATCCTGGAGTGTGCATCAATATTGGCTGCAGAAACAACCGCATTCGTGAGTTTTGTAACAAAATACGGCCCTCCTACAAAGTCAAGCTCCTCCCTGAATTTTAGTTCTTCAACAACTGTCAGCAAATCAATGGGTAAACTTTTTATGGCCAATCCCTGCATGGCTTTGTAAATACGCTGGTGTGCTTCAACATAAAAACATTCCGGCTTTAATATTTCAATTACGGTATCGAATGCACTTTTTTCAAGCATGATAGCACCCAATATGGCTTCTTCCAGTTCTTTTGCCTGTGGTGGTACTTTTCCAAAAACCATTGAGCCCAGGTCTACAGGTGATTTGCGCCTTACCTTCCTGTCTTTATTTAAATTCGTGAATTCCATTTATTCGTATAATTACTTGTTAGGGTTAGTAGCAATTTGAAAACCTTACTTGCTAACGGAAAACTGTAACAGATTCCGAAAGACTGTGATCCTGCAAAAAATTGCTTTGCTATATACAGGGCGGCTAAGGTAATGGCAAAACTGTAATGTAAAATTAACATTGCCCTGTTATCAACTTAATTTTGCAGATTATCCACCGGCAATCCACAGATAAAATTAGTTTATTAACCGGTTATGAACAGTGTAATTAACATATAATATTCATACCTACTTAAAATCCGCTTGTTTTATTCACAAAAAGCAATTGCCGGAATTTATTTTTGTGCACCATTTCTTTTATTTTTTAACTTGTAAAAATCCCGTCATTTTATTATTTTTTTCACTTTTTATAACTATGCAACCCGCTCATTAAATCATCTACACCCAAAAAACTATCTTTGCAGCGAAAAGATTACCATACATGACTATTTCCTATAATTGGTTGAGTGAGTACCTGCCTGCCGGACAGGCTGGCCTGGCTGAAATTGCTGATCCCGAGAAGCTGTCAAAGATCCTCACTGCCATCGGGCTTGAGGTAGAAAGCCTGGAAAAATCCGAAGATATCAAAGGCGGTTTAAAAGGTTTATTGGTTGGAGAAGTGATTGCCTGCGAAAAACACCCGGGTGCAGATAAATTAAAACTTACTACTGTAACAGTAAACAATGGAAAATTACTGAACATTGTTTGTGGCGCATCAAACGTGGCTGTGGGCCAAAAAGTGATCGTAGCACCGGTTGGAAGTACCATCTACCCGATAAACGGAAATCCGGTCAACATAAAAAAAGCAACCATCAGGGGAGTTGAAAGTGAAGGAATGATCTGTGCCGAAGACGAGATCGGTATTGGCCCGGATCACAACGGAATCATGCTGTTACCCGCTGAAACGGTTACCGGCACTGCTGTTGCAGAAATATTCAAACCAAAAGAAGATCATATTTACGAGATTGGGCTTACGCCAAACCGCATTGATGCCATGAGCCACCTGGGTGTGGCAAAAGATGTTTGTGCTTATTTATCTCACCACCATAAAACAGACGTTTCTGCATTATTACCTTATAAAACGAATTTCAAACCTGATAACCAAACACAAAAAACAACTGTGGTCATTGAAAATGAAGAAGCGTGTAAGCGTTACAGTGGTATCAGTATCCGCGGTATTTCAATCAGCGAAAGTCCAAAATGGTTACAGGAAAAACTAAAAAGCATCGGGCTTAAACCCATCAGCAATATTGTAGACATCACCAATTTCATCCTTCATGAAACAGGTCAGCCCCTGCACGCATTTGATGCTGATAAAATAAAAGGCGGTAAGGTGATCGTTAAAACACTGAAAGAAGGAACCCTGTTTACAACACTTGATGGAAAAGCAATAAAGCTTTTTGCAGGTGACCTGATGATCTGCAATGAAACAGATGCCATGTGTATTGCCGGTGTTTACGGAGGCGTCGACAGTGGTGTAACCAGCAAAACAACAGATATCTTTCTTGAAAGCGCCTGGTTCAATCCTTCTTACATCCGTAAAACTTCCTTGAAACACGACCTTCGTACCGATGCTGCTGCAAGATTTGAAAAAGGAACAGACATCAGCAATACAGTTCAGGTTTTAAAAAGGGCTGCTTTGCTGATAAAGGAAATAGCCGGTGGCGAGATCAGCAGCGATGTGATCGATGTGTACCCCAACCCGGTGAAAAAAACAACAGTTGGACTCAAAAATCATTACCTGAAAAAACTCAGCGGTAAAAATTACCATGCCGATACCATAAAGAATATTTTAAAAAGCCTGGGATTTGACCTGGTAAAAGAAGGAGCAGATGAGATCTGGGTAGATGTTCCTTTTAGCAAACCCGATATCAGCTTGCCGGCAGACATTGTGGAAGAGATCATGAGGATCGACGGGTTGGATAACATTGAAATCCCGGTTGCAATAACGATGTCGCCTTCCGTTGAAAAAGAACTTTCAAAATACGAACGCAAAGAAAAACTCTCCAATTACCTGACCGGGCTTGGTTTTTATGAGATCTTCACCAACAGCATCACCAACAGTGCCTTTTACGGGGAAACTGTGCTGAATAATTCGGTGAAAATGATCAATAACCTCAGTGTTGAACTTGACATCATGCGCCCTGAAATGCTGCAGGGAGGCCTGCAGGTGATCGCCCACAATAACAACCGGAAAAATTTTAACCTGCGGTTTTTTGAATTCGGTAAAACCTATTCAAATTCCCCGGAAAATAAATACCTTGAAACCTATCACTTGTCTCTGTACATAAGTGGAAATATAAATGAGCAGGATTGGAAAATCAAGACATCTAAAACAGATTTTTATTATCTTAAAGGTGCAGTAGAACAATTATTGGTTTTATCCGGTATTTCCGGGCCGGTTTTTGAATCCATGTCGAAAAATGATTTTAATAACTGTACAGAAATAAAAATAAAAAACAAGATCATCGGATACCTGGGAGAAGTAACTGAAAAAACTTTAAAACAATTTGAAATCAAACAACCGGTCTTTTATGCCGACCTGCTTTGGGATGAAATATTATTATTGGGAAAAGAAAAACCGGTTTTTTACAAGGAAGTTTCTAAATTTCCTTCAGTAACAAGAGATCTTTCAGTGGTAGTAGATAAAAATGTAGCTTTTACAAAAATTCAACAAATAGCCGGGGCTGCCAATATTGACGCACTCAGAACAATACAGCTATTTGATGTTTTTGAAAGTGAGAAGCTGGGTATAGACAAAAAATCAATGGCAATAAGTTTTACTTTCCTGGATGATACAAAAACTTTAACAGACATTGAAACAGATTCTCATATGCAAAAGCTCATTGCAGCTTATGAAAGTGAATTAAATGCATTCATTAGAAAATAATAATATGCAAAAGGCAGAACAACATATCAACAGCATTAACACAAAGCTCCAGGAGTTATTGAAGAAGCATTATGCGTTGGTAAAAGAATCAGAACAGCAGCAAAAAACCATTCAGAAATTAATGCATGAAAATGAACTCAGGGAAGGAAAGATCAATATGCTTGAACAGCAACAACACATATTAAGATCTGCAGCAGGAAAAATGGATGAATCTGATAAAAAAGAATTCGAGCAGATAATCAATAAATATATCAGGGAAATTGATAAGTGTATTAATTTATTAAACGATTAAATCCGTTACAATGCCAGAAGAACTCATTCCGATCAATATTTTAATCGCCGACAGGACATACAGGATAAGGACCAATCCCAAAGATGAAGAAGTGATCCGAAAGACTTTAAAGATCATAAATGATAAAATAATTGAATACAAAACCCAGTTTGCAGGGAAGGATATGCAGGATTATATAGCCATGGTCATCATCTGGTATGCAACACAATCACCCGATGAAACATCTTCAATTGCACAGGATGATTTGATCGAAAGCCTTAAAAAAATTGAACTACAGTTAGACAAAGCCATATGATCTGCTGTTAAACAGGATTGGTTTTATTCAATCTTCCGTTTGAACATAATTCTACACACAAAAATCATTATCTTCGCTCATCAAAGATCTGGCTGGCTATAAACCGGGCAGGTGATATATACAATATTGTGAATCAGACTAAAAACATAAAACTTAATGGAACCGAATATAATTTCCATCATCATAGGTGTGGCTGCATTGATTGTGGGCGCCATCCTGGGTAAGATCATTTTCTCCAAAAACACAAAAAATCAGGTAGCAGAAGCCGAAAGCCAGGCTCAAAAAATCATTGCAGACGGTCAATTGCAGGCAGAAAACTTAAAAAAAGAAAAACTGCTGGAAGCAAAAGAGAAATTCGTGCAATTAAAGGCCGATCACGACAGGGATGTGTTGCAACGTACGCAGAAACTAAATGATTCTGAGAATCGCGTCAAGCAAAAAGAACAAAGCATTAACCAGAAAGAAGCGAACCTGGAAAAACAGTTAAAGGAAAATGATGTTATCAAAGAAAATCTCAATCGCCAGATAGAGGTTGTAAATATCAAAAGGACTGAACTGGAAAAGCACCAGGAAGAACACATTCGCCGTCTGGAAAAAGTTGCCGGATTGTCTGCAGAAGAAGCAAAATCACAATTGATTGAAAGCTTAAAACAGGAAGCACATTCCAAAGCATTGGTCATTCAGCAGGAGATCATAGAAGACGCAAAATTAAAGGCGAATAAAGAAGCCCGTAAAATTGTTATTCAAACCATTCAGCGCACGGCTGCTGAACAAGCCATTGAGAATTCTATAACCGTTTTCAACCTGGAAAGCGATGAAATCAAAGGTTCCATCATCGGAAGAGAAGGAAGGAATATCCGTGCTATTGAAGCTGCAACCGGTGTAGACCTGATCGTTGATGACACTCCCGAAGCAATTGTACTTTCCTCTTTTGATCCATTAAGGAGGGAAATAGCCCGCCTTTCACTACAACGTTTAGTAGCTGATGGCCGTATACACCCCGCCCGTATTGAAGAAGTGGTTGAAAAGAC
>JAYSWW010000258.1:0-1662 GCA_043717805.1 Ferruginibacter sp. | reverse complement strand
AAGCAAGTTCCATGTATTTTCCTGCTTCCCTATTGATGTCTGATTTGTTATGAATTTTAAAGTGATGAACAAAAAACCGATTATTTAAATTATCAATCTTATAAAAACATTTAGTGTCAGAATAGGGTTGTGTTAAAACCAAATGAATATTAATAAAGTCGGCACCGATTTTGTTGATTGAGCAGAAACGCATTTTCGTCAGTAAGGCAACCCTGCTCTTTACCGGATGAATATCAAATACCCCAATTTTTCTGTATTCGGAAATGAAGTAATGGAATAAGCCAATCATTATTTCGGATTTGCCTATTAAAAAATCGTCCACCGTGAAGCTGCCACAAGAATGCGACTGATTGCTGTTGTAAAATTTATGATTACAATTCGGGCAGGTCCACATGTTATTATTTTGTAGAATGTTTTTGTTTATAAATCTCCCAAACAGATACCAGTAAATTTTTAATGGCTTAAATTGGGTCTTCCGATTTTATTTCTACATACCGTGATATTTTTCCATTACCCTGGAGAAATTTGTCGGGGTCAGGCAATTCCGTTCCCCGGTTAAATCCAAGTTTTAACCCTTTTTTAGACGGAATGATTGTACAAATCAATTCAGAATATTTTTGACCAAAGCAATAAGCAACCATTTTTGCAGGAAGGTCTATCTGCTCTATAATGTCTGGAAGGTTTTTAAAAAGAGCTTCACGACGTAGCAAGGCGTTTCGGATAACCTGTTCATCATACGGTGAAAGGAAAGTCGCTGTATTATTATGTTTTAGGGCAATGTTCATTTCAAACTTATTTATTCTTGCCTTGATTTAAAGACGTATCTACCATTCCCTTAAGAACTTTCAGATCAACATCCTCCAAATTATTTATATACAAGCAGCCAACACCAGTCTTGTGCTTGCCTAGTTTTTTAAGAGTATCCACCTGCTTCTTAATATCCATCATAAGGTAAAGCGATAGATTTGCTTTCCGGGGAGCGAAACCTATCAATAGCCAATCAACTTCCCGGCCGGTAGTCGGACTTTTGTATCTTTTATTACCAAAACCAATGAGTGAGTTACCCCACATTTTTGGCTCTTCCCCGCTTGCCTTTTTCATCATTTCCAACAACACCAAACTGTCCTTACGCTTTTGTTCATCCTTAACAGTATTGATAAAATCCTCCACGCTTGCAGCGGTTTGTTTTGTTTTGATTTCTGCCAGTTTTGATTTTTTTTCAGCCATCTGAAATTATTGTTTATTTGAATGATAGTATTTATTTTTTATTCGAGGTGAAATATTACTTATTCTCTTGTTGTGTCTTAAACACAATTCAGTGTCACCAATGTCCCCAAACCGCCAACGGCCTGGAACTACCGATGGTGGGGAATTTTATATTCGTCCGCCTGGAATAGCAACCCGGCTTTTTGATAACGTTAAATAATAAGAACTTGCCCTGCCTACCGGACAGGCAGGCTGCCGGTCTCGTGCGGCCAAAACCTATGGCGATCTTGTCAGTCTTGGATTTGACTAATCATTTGGTTCCCCCACCAACTATTTTGTCATACTCAATCAATGGGTTCCCATAGTTGAATTTTGTTTCCTTCTGCGTCCAGGATATGGATGAATTTACCGTAGTCGTACGTTTCAATAGTGTCCACAATGGTTACCCCGTTCTTT
>JAYSWW010000257.1:0-4326 GCA_043717805.1 Ferruginibacter sp. | reverse complement strand
GGGATGAAAAAAAATCTGAGAAACTGTCGTCATCAAAATTTCCGGAAAACTGGTTTCCGGCGTATTCATTTGATTGCTGGTATGACCTGCGGGCCTGTGCCTGTGCTTCACCATGCTGCCAATCCTTACCGTAAGTATCATATTTTTTTCTTTTTTCAGGGTCACTCAGCACTTCATTGGCTTCATTTATTTCCTGGAATTTTTTATGTGCTTCTTTATCTGTTGGATTTACATCCGGATGATACTTGCGTGCAAGCTTTCTGTAAGCTTTTTTTATTTCATCAGTAGTGGCTGATTTGGGAACTCCGAGGCTTTTGTAATAATCAATATAGTCCATGGATGAAAATTTTTTAGACACTGATTGTTTTACAAATTTAAATCAGTTGTGCAATTAATAGCGGTTTCTTACAAAACCTTTTATGATCAAATATTGGGCTAGGCAGTATGTCAGCATAATCAATGCAGATGCAAAAGGAAAGGGTTTGTAAAATTTATTGAGAGCCAGCAAGGAATCGGATACTACAAACGAAATGGCACCGGTAATAAATAATCGACGGGTAATTTTGCTGATGCGGTAAGGCACATAGAAACTGAAGAAAACCATGGCACTAATAATAAAGGCATATATGGTTACAGGAATTTTAAGATCACCCAAACCCGGCATTAAAAAATATAACAATGATATAGCATAAACTGCTATCAAAATGATCAGGTATGGATGTTTTTTTACCGGGGAAGAACCGGATTTATTTAAATGTAAAAAATAAACTATGTAAAAAATATGTGTTAGCAGGAAAAAAAATAAACCGAGCATAAAAAACAAAGGATCTAATTCCTGGTATAACAATATAACATCACCCATGAAAGAGAAAAGCAACGCCGTAATTATTTTTTTTCTGCCATTGGTCTTTGATGTCAATAATAACAATGCCAGCATTAAAACAGGCATCAACAGGGGTTTTATGAAAACGTGTAACATGTTTACATCGAAACACAAACCAACAATATCAAGAAATACAAGAACCCAGAAAATAATGAATATTTTTTTCTTCAGCAATGCTTGCATAGTACACGGAATTAATTACTTTCTACGTAAGTTTTGGTATTATAAAAAATCCGCAGCGAATCTTTTACATGCAAAGTATCAGACAACGGCCTGTTAATTGTTACGGCTATCTTATAGATCACAGAATCCCTGGAATAAAGCACCAGTTTATGTCCCCAGTTTGTATACTTATTATAAAAACTTTCTGCTGCTATCTTGTTGGTGAATTCTTTAATAACAATCTTAAAGCCATTGCTGTCGGTTTTGGGAACAGCTGTTGTTGTAGCAGCACTATCTACTTTGGCTATTGGCGGCATTGCAACGGTATCTTTTAATTTAACAACGCTGTCTGTATTCGCAACAACCTGCTCCGGGAATTTATCTTTATTGTCTTTTTTTAGAAAATAGTAAACAATTGCTGAGGTAGCTCCCACCAATACCAGCAGGATGATCCATAGCCACCAGTTTTTTCCCGATGTCTCCCTGGGCGGGGTGGAAAAACTGATCTCTTCTTCACTTTTTTCCCTGAGTTGTGCAGGCACTGCTTCCAGTCGTGCATTGATCGAATTACCCTGGATGAATTCATAATCACCTTCCTGCTTTTTTTGTAAAACACCCAATCCCTCAATTGGAAAAGGTTTTCCAATATTTAAGAACTGTTTCGCAAGCAAAGAATACGATTCAAGGTCAGAAGCAGCCAGAGGCCTTATTTTGCGGGTTTGGGAAACAATAAAAGATACCAGTTCTTCATCCTGAACTGCTTTCTTGTTAAATTCAAAACTTACCGCATTTAGAGGCATAGCACTGTCCTTGTCGTTTTCAACCGGAATGGTCACATCAGGAGATAAAATAAATGTTCCGATATCCTGTAGAGTAACTTTCTTGCTGTTATAAAGATGTTGAACGATGAGTTGTTCTATTTTCATGTACGCGTTTTGATATTGACAAACCTACAAGATATAAACAAAATAACAAAGCAATAAAATCAATTGCATTAATTTTACTGTATGTATTCGCAAAAAGAACTGGATTTTATGAAAGAATGGGAACAGGTAAGAGCAAATGAAAGCCATTTCCTGAGTAAATTAGGCAGGGGATTACCGATGGCGATGTTATTCGGGCTACCAATTATCATCCTCCTCATTGCAGTTTATTTTTTATCACCGGATTGGTATACAAAAATTTCTCCGGCTGTTCCGGGTGTTTTGGGAACTTTGATCACGTCAGTCGTTATAATAATATTGTTTTTTTCTTATTTCCGTATGCATTTTAAATGGGAAATGAATGAACAACTTTATATGGAATTAAAAAGCAGGCAGGAAAATCCCGTTGACAATTCACAATAGCATTTTCACACTTAACATAAAACAACAACAAATGAAAAAATGGTTCTTCTTAATATTAAGTTTACCTGTATTTTTAAATTCATGTTCAAAATCCGACGAAACGAAATGCACTTTCACCACTTCCAACGCAGTTGCATCTGCGGCTGAGATAAGTTATTTACAGAATTATATGACCTTAAATTCAATCGTTGCCACACAGCATCCAAGCGGATTGTTTTACATTATTGATGCAACCGGAAGCGGTGATACAGCAACCATTTGTTCAAATATAACGGTAACCTATGCCGGAAGTTTGTTGCTGAATGGAACAGTTTTTGACTCTACCCCTACACCTGCAGGAACAAGTCTCGTACTGGGACAATTGATAGCTGGATGGCAAAGAGGTTTGCCACTTATTAAAACAGGCGGACAAATCACCTTGTACATTCCACCTTCGATGGGATATGGGGGAAATGACAGGTTGGATAACCAGGGGAACGTTATCATCCCTGGTAATTCCTATTTAAAGTTTACAATCCATTTGCTGGATGTACAATAAACGTTTTATTTTATTTAATTTAGGCTTTGATTATTTCATCAAAGCCTTTTTTAATCATTTAATTTGAGCCACGAAGCAATTTCTGTATTTGATATGTTTAAGATCGGTATCGGGCCGAGCAGCAGCCATACCCTTGGGCCATGGCGTGCTGCACAGATGTTTACCGATTCTTTGAAAAGTTCTGATAAACTTGACCAGGTAATAAGGCTCGAAGTTTTACTGTATGGTTCACTTGCTAAAACCGGAGTTGGCCATGGCACAGACATTGCCTTGCAATTGGGCTTGTGTGGTGAAGACCCGGTTACTTTCGATGTGAATAATATTACTGCCAGGATCAATGATATCAAACAGATGAAGAAATTGGTACTGGGCGCCAGGCACGAAATTGACTTTGACCCGACAGAGGACATTGAATTTCTATTTTCGGAATCATTGCCATTTCATCCCAATGCCCTTACTTTCCTGGTAGCTTTACAAAACGGCGATACCATTGCTGAAACCTATTATTCAATTGGTGGCGGCTTTGTACAAAAAGAAGGTGAATTGTCTGCAGATGCTTCTTCAAAAACAATCATTCCTTTCCCAATAAATACGGCTGATGACCTATTGCATTGGTGTCGTAAAACAGGTATGAGTATCAGCGAAATTGTAATGGAGAATGAAATGGCATGGCATCCGGAAGCTGACGTAAAGAAAATGCTTTTGAATATCTGGCGTGTTATGCGTGAATGTATCTACCGGGGTTGTAATACTGAAGGATTCCTCCCTGGTGGATTGCAGGTGAAAAGAAGGGCGTTCTCACTGAATAAAAAATTATTGAAAGACAGCCAACCGGAAAATTATCAACAATGGATCAAAGAAATAGGGCAGGGGGGAAGCCAGTTCAACTATATTTTAGACTGGGTTAGTTGTTTTGCTCTTGCAGTA
The DNA here is from genome assembly GCA_043717805.1 of Ferruginibacter sp. Classification (GTDB taxonomy): domain Bacteria; phylum Bacteroidota; class Bacteroidia; order Chitinophagales; family Chitinophagaceae; genus Ferruginibacter. Next base: position 470 of record JAYSWW010000257.1, on the reverse strand, counting down.
AATGAAGAAAATGCTTCCTTTGGAAGGGTAGTTACTGCACCTACCAATGGAGCAGCAGGTGTGATCCCTGCTGTGCTGCATTATTTTATATTGTTTTGCGGTGCAGATTCGGATGAAAAGATCATCCAATTCTTATTAACGGCCTCAGAGATCGGCAGTATTTTCAAAAAAGGAGCCACAATTTCTGCTGCAATGGGCGGATGCCAGGCTGAAATTGGAGTTAGCAGTGCCATGGCTGCTGCTGCACTTACAGAAGGATTGGGTGGTACTCAAAGACAAGCCATGATGGCTGCTGAAATAGCAATGGAACATCACCTGGGAATGACCTGCGATCCTATTGGAGGACTGGTACAGATCCCCTGTATTGAAAGGAACGCAATGGGAGCAATAAAGGCCATAACTGCCTGCCAGCTTGCCCTTCAAAGTACACCTGACTATGCCAAAGTGAGCCTCGATGGTGTGATTAAAAC
>JAYSWW010000256.1:0-11118 GCA_043717805.1 Ferruginibacter sp. | reverse complement strand
CATACAATCCCTGGAGGCACAAACCGTGAAGTTACTTACAAGCGGGAAAAAAATATCCATGCGTGGATTGAGTGTAGTGAATGATAAAACGGTTTGGGTAAGCGGTAGCAGCGGTACGGTGGGTTTGTCTTTAGATAGTGGGAATACATGGAAATGGATATCTGTAAATGGATATGCGAAAACTGATTTCAGGGATATTGAGGCTTTTGATTCAAAGACTGCGGTTATCATGGGCATTGATACGCCTGCTGTTATATTAAAAACCACCGATGCCGGTGAAACCTGGAACCTGGTATTTGAAGATAAAACCCCGGGGATGTTTTTGGATGCCATGGAATTCTGGAATGAACAATCCGGTATCGCAATCGGCGATCCCATCAATGGCAGGATGTTCATAGCACGTACATTTGACGGGGGTGATAACTGGCGTGGAATCCCGGAAGCCAATAAACCCACGGTTGACAGTGGTGAGGCCTGTTTTGCCAGCAGTGGTACCAATATCCGCAGACTTAACAAAGCAGAAGCCGTTTTTATAACAGGCGGTAAGTCATCTCATGTTTTCATTCGGGAAAACAAAATTGACATGCCAATTATCCAGGGTAAAGAGTCTACAGGTGCCAATTCAATTGCTGTAAAAAACCGTAAAACATTCATTGTTGTTGGAGGTGATTTCAACACAAAGGATTCTACGTATAAAAATTGTGTGATCACTACTGATGCGGGTAAATCCTGGACATTTCCTGTAGTACCGCCACATGGTTACAGGAGTTGTATAGAATACCTGGGTAAAAGGGATTGGATCAGTTGCGGTTTAAATGGAGTTGATATCAGTTCAGATGATGGTAAAACATTTAAATGGATCAGCAAGGATGGTTTTCATGTGTGCCGAAAAGCAAAAAAAGGAAAGGCAGTTTATTTTGCGGGGGGCGGCGGAAGGATTGGGAGGCTTGTTTATTAATTTATAAGAGATATGATGTTTGATGTTTGATATATGATGTGTGATGTATGATGTGTGATATATGATGTATGATCAGTTATTTTCTCTCTTTATCATACAGCATATTATTTCTTTAACATAAAATACCAGCTCCCAGCAACAAAATGGAACTCACAAAATATTTCCATTGAAAAGGTTCCTTTAAATAAAATATTGCTAAAACGGCAAACACAATAAGGGTAATAACTTCCTGTGTCATTTTCAATTGAAAACCGGAAAAGCCATTGGTAAATCCAATCCTGTTGGCCGGATCTATAAAACATTATTCAAAAAAACAATTCCCCGGCATATCAAAATAAGTTTCCACATTGGTAAACTTGTATTTCCCAGGTTTCCATACCATGCAAAGGTCATGAATACATTGGTGCAGTAAGAAATAAGATCGTTCTGAAAATCTGAATTTATTTTAAATATAAATAAATCAATTGTGACCTAACAAAAACCCGGCTATAATAGCCGGGCCAAGGTATATGATCATTTGGGTTAAATATTTATTTAAGTTGCTTGTCCATTTCAATGGCCAATCAACTAATTCAGGCTTCTAAAATCGACCGGTACCAATTTACTCACACCGGCTTCCTGCATGGTTACACCATAAATTACATCCACTGCACTCATTGTCATTTTATTGTGTGTAACAATGATGAACTGGGAATTTTCGCTGAACTGTTTGATCATGTTGGTGAACTTGCCAACGTTGGCATCATCCAGCGGTGCATCAACTTCATCCAAAATACAAAACGGAGCCGGCTTGATTAAATAAATGGCAAACAACAACGCAGTTGCGGTCAATGTTTTTTCTCCCCCGCTCAACTGGCCAATACTGCTCGGACGTTTTCCTTTTGGTTTGGCAACAATATCAATCGCAGTCTCAGCAAGGTTTTCAGGATCTACCAATATCATGTCTGCAGTATCTTCATCTGTAAACAATGCCTTAAATACTTTCTGGAAATTCTCCCTTGTTTTATTAAATGTATCAAGGAATTGCTGGTTAGCCGTTGCTTCCACTTCCTGGATCGTTTGCATCAGGCTATCCTTTGCCGTTACAAGGTCATTCTTTTGCTCCATGATAAACTCATACCGCTTTTTCATTTCGGTATAAGCTTCAATGGCAGTAGGATTTATTTCACCCATGTTCTCAAGGCGTTTCCGCATTCTTTCATTCTTCTCTTTCAGGTCTTCAAGGGGAATGTCGCCGGTCCTTGCTTCATCAATGATTGAATCAAGGTCTACCTTGAATTCAACATTCAGCCTTTCTTTCATTCCTGCAAGCTGAAGTTTCAGATCGGTTAATTTGTCTTTGATCTCATTCAGCAAATGATCAATTCCTTCTTTTGATTTTTGCTTATTCCTCAGTTCACTTTCTTTTTCTGTAAGTATGTTCCTGATATTATAATATTCCTGGTCTGCTTCGTTCAGTTTCTTTTCTTCAACTTCTTTATTCTGTAACATATTCACCAGCAGCAATTCAAGTTCTTTCAACTCAGCGGCTGTTTGTTCAATATTTTCAGTTGATTCATTCAATTGAACCGTACTGTTTTCAACCTGGAGTGTCAGGTCATTCAACTGGTTTGTTTTGAATTCCAGTTCCTGTTTGGTAGAGATAACTTTGCTTTGCTGTTTTGTGAACAACAGGTTGTTGTCGTTAAAAGTAGAACTGGCCTGGTTGTATTCTTCTTCTGCAGTTGTATAATCAGTTTCCAGGAGTTGCATTTTTTCCAACAGAGCATTCAGTTGTGAATTAAAACCTTCCAGTTCGATCCGGGTACTGGAAATGGCATCGTGATTGTTTTGTAATTGCAATTCCAGTTCTGCTACCCTGCTGCTGCTTGTTGTTTCCAACTGCAAGAGGTTCTCTGTTTTATTCTGTAATGAAAAAACATGGTTGGTCAGGTTGTTGATATCCTGCTGTGTTTGCTTGATGGCATTTTCTTTCAACTGGTTGTTGAAACTGATCACTTCATTGTGTCGAAGTTGTATCTCTGCTTTGGATTCGTTTACAATTTTTTCCTGTACGCTGATCTCTTTGATCAGTTTTTCCATGTTCTTGGCACGGCCGATCTTTTTGCCTTCAAACAATCCAACACTTCCGCCACTGAGAGAATATTTGCCTTTTACATATTTACCGGTCTTTTCCAATACAACTGCACCGTTGCTGTTTTGCAATGCATCTTCATTTTCAGCAATGAATACATTTCCTAATAAATGAGCGGCAAGTTTTGCATATTGTCCGTCTATTTCCACCACATCCAGCGCAGGGATCGTTCCTTCAGGCTGATGGGCATTTACAGCTTCTGTGAATTTATCAAGCAGGAAAAAATTAGCTTTTCCCTTTTTATTATCATCCAGCAAATGAACTGCCTGCAATCCTTCTATGAGGTTATTGACAACATAATAATTCAGGTAAGGTTCCAGTACATTTTCAACGGCGGCCCGGTATTGTTCCTTTACATAAATAATATCGGAAAGCAACGGAGCTGTGTGATTCCAGTTTGTATTCTTATGAAGGAATTTAACGCTTTCAGGATATCCTTCCATAGAATCAATCAGGCTTTTTAAAAGGTCGTGTTCGTTCTTTTTTGCATCCAGTTTACGGTTCTCTTCTGCGAGTTTATTGCGCAGTCCTTCAAGCATATTCTGTGTTTGCAGGATCTGTTCTTTGGTGAACTCGTGTTCTTCCTGTAATTGCTGAAGGCCTAGTTGCTTTTGCGAAAGTTCTTCTTCTTTTAATTTTTTATCTGCCTGTAATTGTGTGATCTGGGACTGGCGCTGCGTTTTTTCTTCCTGGATCTGTGCAATGGTTCTTTGCAGGTTCAGAATAGACGTATCTGCAACGGCTACTTTTTTCTCTGCATCAAACTGGTTGCGTTGAATAGACTGATTCTCTCTTCTTAAATTATCAATGGTTGATCTTTTCTCATCAAAAATGCCGCGTTTTTGTTCAACAGTTTTTTTCAGGTCTTCCAGTAAAACTTCCAGGTCTTTTAATTTTTGTTCTTCATCGTTTATCTGCCGGCCTGTAAAACCAATACTTTCCTGTAAACCACTTAACTGCCCGCTGGCTTTTTGTATGAATTCATGAAGGTTTGTTTGTCTCTCTTTTAAATGCTGTAACTTTTGTGAACTCAGGCTTTTTTCATTTTCCTTGTTGCGAACTTTATCAAGCATTTCATTGTAAGCATGCTGCATTTGTTGCAGTGCTTTTTCTTTTTCTACGAATGCAAGTTTTTCCTGTTCCAGTGCAGCTTCTTCTTTAGCGATATTGGTTTCAAGTTCAATACGCTTATCTACTTCCTGTTGTTGTTGCTCATTGAGATCGCGGTATGTAATGTTGAATCCTTCCAGGGCAGCTTTTGCCAGTTCAATGCTGATTTCTTTGTATTCTTTTTTGATTTCGAAATATTTCTCCGCTTTTTTCGCCTGGCTTTCCAGGCTTTTCAACTGGTTGTTGATTTCAAACAAAAGGTCTTCAATACGGGCAAGATCCATTTCCGTGGCATCAAGTTTTAGTTTAGCCTCTTTCTTACGTGTTTTGTAAATGGTGATCCCGGCGGCCTGTTCCAGCATTTTGCGGCGGCTGTTGTCTTTATCCTTGATGATATCATCTACCATTCCAAGTTCGATGATCGCATAGCTGTCTGTACTGACACCTGTATCCATAAAAAGATTGTGGATATCTTTCAGCCTGCAGGCCACATCATTTAGCCGGTATTCACTTTCGCCGCTTTTATAATATTTGCGGGTAATTGTTACGGTATTAAATTCAGTAGGAAGAAGGTTCTTGGTATTTTCAAAAGTCAGGCTAACTTCAGCAAGGCCACTTGCACTCCTGGTTTTACTTCCGTTGAATACAAGGCTTTCCAGGTTTTCACTCCTTAAATTGCTGATCTTATGTTCACCGATGACCCAACGGATGCTGTCAATGATATTGCTTTTTCCGCAACCATTGGGCCCGATGACGCCGGTTATACCTTCATCAAAATTCAATACGGTTTTATCGGCAAAACTCTTAAAGCCTTTGATTTCTAAACTCTTTAGACGCACTTTTCTTAATTTTAATCAGGCGGCAAACCTACGTGAAAAAGATCGATAAAATTCCCATGTTGACAATTTTTGGGAAAATCTTTGCCAACCGTAAATATAACGGAATGAATCTACTAAAACCTGCATTCAGTCTAAGTTGAAGCGTTAATTATACACAGGTTTTTCACAAGATGCCGGGAAACCGGAAACCAGATACCAGCTTAAGGATCCTGGATGGGGAATGCTTTCCCTAATCGGTTTTATTTTGAAACAGTTTGATAATTGTTTTTAAATTAATAATAAAAATTTTGATTCATTTTCATCAACAATTTAAACCGACCTTTGTTATATTAAAAATTATATAATATGGAAACAACAACAAAAGAAAAATGGGTTATCGACCCGGCTCACAGTGAGATTGAATTCAAAATAAAACACCTGATGGTTACAAATGTAAAAGGCCGTTTCAGGGAGTTTGATGCCAGTATTTATACAACCGGCGATGATTTTATGACCACTGAAATAGATTGCTGGATCAATACGGCTTCTGTAGATACCGGCAATGAAGACCGTGACAAGCATATCAGGGCTGTTGATTTTTTTGATGTGGAAAAATTCCCTCAAATAACCTTCAGAGCAAATACAATTGAGAATGTTGACAATGACGGAAGTTATGAATTGTGGGGAGAGTTAACCATTAAGGATATCACTAAAAAAATAAAACTGGATGTAGAATTTGGGGGCGTTGTTAAAGATCCCTGGGGAAATGAAAAAGCAGCATTCAGCATAAACGGAAAGATCAACAGGAAAGACTGGAACCTTAACTGGAATGCTGCCCTTGAAACAGGTGGTTTACTGGTAAGTGAAGAAGTGAAGCTAAGCTGTGATATTCAGTTGAAAAGAAGTGTGTAAGATGGTAAGGGCTTAAATCTATAAGTACAATACCCTGTTTCCTGAAACATGCTGTTTATTGTTTTTTATTTTTAGTTAAATATTTCCATAATTAAGCGGGAGATGTTCCCGGCCGGGATTATGTGATTAATTTTACCACCTAAATTTTTTAAATGAAACAATTCTTATTTTCTGTCATGCTGCTTGCAACAACAACGATTTTTGCACAGCCACAATTGATCAAACAAGCAGTTGTAAATACCACTACAACTGTGATCGCTCCCGAAGGTGAAGATGTTCAGAACATACAACAAGGCGGTGGCGGAGGCGGGAACCAGTTTTTCCGGAATTTCGGTGATGGTGAAACGAAATCTGTTACATATTTAAAAGATGATATGGTAAAGACCATCCTGAAAAGCGATATAGGACGATCCAGCATCATCCGTAACAATGCAAGCAAACTCACAACTACCCTTCTTGAAATAATGGGTAACAAAACAGGTTTTTATATTACAGATGAGGAGCAGGCTGAAATGAAGATAAAAATGGATAGCATGATGCAGGCAAGGAGAAATGCTGATTCTACCAGGACCAGGAACCCAAATGGCAAAACAGATTACCCGGTTGAAATAAGTTATGCAGAAGGAAGTAAAAAAGTAGCAGGTTACTATTGCAAAAAAGCATATGTCATAACAACACGTTTGCTTGGAATAAAAGATTCTGTTGCGGTCTGGTATACACCTGAAATAAAACTGCAAAACATTGCATCAACCGGTGGTACCAGTTCTTTCGGTGGATTTGGAAATATGGGAAATTTCACTTCACTCAACGGTCTTGACAAAGTGAATGGCTTTGTTATGCAATATGAAATGAATATGCGCCGTGGCAGAAGGATGATCGTAGAAGTTACCAAGATCGATCTTAAAAAAGAAGTAACTGAAAAGGATTTTGAGGTCCCGAAAGATTTTGACGTAAAACCAATGAAAGAATTTCAAAGTATGATGCAGGGCGCCGGCGGCATGCAATTCAGAATGGGCGGTGGACCTCAATAAATCAAGTATGCATTCCTTAGCTTAAATAAAAATGGCAAAGTTTTAAACTTTGCCATTTTTGTTATAAACGTATATACATTAGAATCAAATCCCATCTGCACTGGGTCCATAGACACCGGGAACCGGAATGTTCAGTAAACGTAAATAAACACCCAATTGTGCCCTGTGGTGGACCAGGTGGCTGAAAACCCATGTCCGCATTACAACTGCTTTTGGTAAGGTAAAATATATTTGTTCACCGTTTCGCATTGTCCAGTTTTGTTTCATTGTTTCATCTGTTAAATTTTTCAATTCAATAGTTGATTCGGCAGCAGACCTGTCAAATAAAGCCAGCAGCTCTTCTTTATTCTTGCAAATGTTGGGAGTATATCCATCAGCAAAATCAAGTGCATCGGTACTGAGTGTAACAGTCATCCAGGAAGGGATTTCTGCAACGTGTGTTGCAAGCCTGCCCAGGCTCATGCTTTTTTCATGTGGCTTCCAGTCAAAATTTTCAGGCACATTCTGAAGTATTTTTCTGGTGCTTTTTAGCTCCTGCTCCCATTCTGCAAGCAGCAGTTCTTTGTGATCCATATAAATAATTCTTTTAAAAAATGCTTGATCAATAGTAGTTCAGTTACAAGAACTGTAAAAAAACAAGTCGTTTAAAATGTATCAAAACAGGTTAAACGACTTATATGATTAAAACTGGTTAATTATTTTATTGCAGCCCTTTTCTTTTCATACTCATCTGATTTTTTCTTATCACCTTTCATACTATAAATATCACTCAGGTTGCTGAGAATGATCTTATAATTTGCAGTTTGCATAATTTTAAGATCGGTTTTATTTTCAAAATACTTAATGGCATTTTCAGAATAAGGAATGCATTCATCCAGTTTTTTGTTTGCCAGTGCTTTCAGTTCATTCTTCTTTTTAACATCATCGGGTTTGGTTCCTTTGATCATGCTTGCATCATTAAAATAATTTGCGGCCATAGAATACAGGTGCCCGGCCAACAACACAGTAGCATCAATTTCGGGGTCTTTGGTTATGGCTGATTTTAAGGTGGCTGTCAATTTATCTTTCATTGAAAGATCATTGGCATGTTTTGCATCTTTGTCATAGATCTTTTTATACAATACAACGGCATAATTATATGCCATGGTAAAATTTGAAGGATCTTTTGCTATCATTTCTTCATATTTTGCAAACAAAGCAGCTTCATCGCCTGTTTTACCTATATTTTTTAATTCAATTTCATTCCAGAATTCGTCTTTCGGATAAAAATTCTTTCCCTTTGTAAGTATTTCTTTCATTGCTGACTCATCTCCTTTTTCATTGTAATAATCTACCAGGTATTCATAAATATCCCTGTACCCTTCGCCGGTAACATTGGCATCCGTTAATTTCCTGTAATACGGAATCCCTTCATCAATTTTCTTTGCTTGTGTAGCTGAAATGGCGGCATTCATTACCAGGGCAGTATCGAGCGGGTTTAATGTAGCCTGGCTGAAAACATATTTTTTTCCCAGTATATAATTCTCCACTTCAATTGCTTTTTTAAATGCATTGAATGCACCTGAATAATCTTTGCTGTTGAAGAGGTTTGCACCCAGGTCATAAAAACCATAATAAAGATCAAGGTAAGAAGCATGGTTCTCAAAGATCATTCTCACTTCTTTGGAATCCAGTTGCTGGTATTTTTTAAATGCCTCGAATGCTGTATTCTTAAGATCATACAACTCATTTTGTTGTATTGATTTTTCATAAGAAAGAGAATTGTAAATCCTTCCTTTAAAATACCAGCCATCCCCTTTTTCACTGTTTTTTGGATCGGAAAGGTATTTATCAATAGCAGTTCTTGCATTCACATAATCTTTTTTGCCCATGATCTCATTGATATCATCCAACGATTGAGAAAATCCGTTCATTGCAGAAAAAAATAACAACATTAAAATAGAAAATTTCTTCATATTAATTTTTTTAAGAGGCTAAAGATATTTGATTTATGAGACTATATAGTAATTTTAACTTGTTTTTTAGGAGACCAGACAATGATTCATTTGTCAAAATCAGCCATCACAATTTAATATGTTTGGTTAGCATTTAGAATCTTAATTTTAGCAATTATTTTATCAGTGATCAGCCAGGCAACCATACAACAGATTTTAAGCCGGATCGATATCATCGAGATAATCGGTTCATTTGTAAAACTCAAAAAGAGAGGTGCAAATTATCTCGGCCTGTGCCCTTTTCACAATGAAAAAAGTCCGTCTTTTACGGTTTCCCCGGTAAAAGAAATTTATAAATGTTTTGGCTGCGGAAAAAGCGGAAATACCATCGGCTTTTTAATGGAACAGGAAAAATACAGTTATACCGAAGCGCTCAGGTGGCTGGCCAATAAATACAATGTTGAGATCGAAGAATCCGAAACAAGTCCGGAATTTAAGGTTCAGCAGCAGGCTGCCGAAAGTTTATATATCATCAACAGTTTTGCCCAGTCATTTTTTACTGATAAGTTGTTTCATTCCGAAGAAGGCCAGGATATTGCCCTGAGTTACCTGAAAGAACGCGGTTTCAGGGAGGAAATAATAAAAAAATTCCAGTTGGGATTCAATCCGACTGCCAGGGATGAATTTACACAAGCTGCCGTAGCTTCTCAATACAACAAAGAATATTTATTGAAAAGCGGGTTGGTTGCTCAGCGTGATGAAAAGCTGATGGATAATTACCGGGGCCGGATCATTTTTCCCGTACACAATCAAAGTGGTAAGATCCTGGGTTTTGGTGCCCGGATCATCAAAACAAATGACAAGGCTCCAAAATATATCAATACACCGGAAAATGAATTGTATGTAAAGAGTAAGATATTATACGGATCTTATTTTGCCAGGCAATCCATTGACAAAGCCGATGAATGTTTGCTGGTTGAAGGTTATACGGATGTGGTAAGCCTTCACCAGGCAGGTATTGAGAACGTGGTGGCCAGTGGCGGAACTTCTTTAACTCCTGATCAACTGAGGCTGATCAAGAAGTATACAAACAACCTCACCATAATCTATGATGGTGACAATGCCGGCATCAAAGCAGCTTTGCGTGGACTTGACCTGGCACTGGAAGAAAGTCTGAATGTTAAGTTGGTGTTGATCCCCGACAAAGAAGATCCGGATAGTTATGTAAATAAAATCGGGTCAGAAGCGTTCAAAAAATTTGTTGCGGATAATAAAAAAGATTTCATCTTATTTCAGCTTGAAATTTCTTTGAAGGATGCAGGCAATGACAGTTCGAAGAAATCTGCGATCGTTAACCAGGTAGCGGAAACCATTTCAAAAATCAATAAAACGGAAGAGTTTACACGCCGGCAGGATTATATAAAACAGGTATCAGAAATATTGCGGATCGAAGAAAGCGGGCTGAATGCATTGGTCAACAAATTTATACGGGAGAAAGTTACCAGGGAAGAGTCAAAGTTTAACAGGCCTGTTGAAATTCCTGTTGAAACCGGAACTCAAACTGAAGATGAGGAACTACTGAACTTATTCAATAAAGATGAAATGCAGGAGCAGGCAATGGTAAGAAGCCTGATCGAATTTGGAATGAAATCATGGGATGAAAAGCAGAAAGTTGCAGATTATATCTTTAGCCAGGTTGAAGAAAATGAACTGGATAAAATGATCGACAACAAAACGCTTATCAATATCATTGAGATTTATAAAAAATGGTACGAAGAAGGTTTGGAACCCAATGCCAAGAATTTTCTATACCATGAAGACCAGCAGCTGCACAGGTTCGTCATCAATATCATGGATGTGAATACAGAAATCAGCCCCAACTGGAAAGAACATTACGAGGGGCATATTCCAACCCGTGAGGATCTTTTTAAAGAAGAAGTGGCGGCAACATTGAATTACCTGAAACTCCGGAAGATCAAAAGGATGATAGAGGAAAATCAGCAGGACATGGAAAAAGCTACAAACCCTGAAGATCAGTTGATCTACCTTCAAACGCACCAGCATTTAAAACAGATGGAGATTGAACTAACCCGGGAAGCCGGAACTGTGATATACAAATGAGTCTCGTCATTGCGAGGAACGAAGCAATCTAAGTTTAGTTATAATTACCTATATTGATTGCTTCGTTCCTCGCAATGACGTTTAAGATGATCCCGCAATG
>JAYSWW010000255.1:0-1669 GCA_043717805.1 Ferruginibacter sp. | reverse complement strand
TTTTCAGGATATACAGGGGTTTTAAGAAAAACTATTTAAGAGAAAGATGATGAGATATTTCAAGGAAAATTTTTTATTCCTGGCGATCGTTTTTCTTTTTTCCGGATGCAAAAATGTTAAACAAAAACCCAACCGCGATGACACCCCATTAAAAGGAACCATTTACATCAGTGTAGATGAATCTTTTAAACCGGTGATAGAAGCACAGATCAGTCTTTTTGAATCGTCCTTTCCGGGCACACATATTATTGCAGAATATAAGCCGGAAGCTGATTGCCTGAAAGATTTTTTCAGGGATACACTTAACCGGATGGTAATTGTAACAAGGGGATTGAGTGAAAAGGAGGACAGGTATATGCTTGATTCACTAAATTATCGCCCCGGCTGGGACAAGATCGCTACTGATGCCATTGCTGTTATTGTAAATACCAAAAGCAATGATACATTATTCACAGTTGATCGTTTGCAAAAGCAACTGACAGGAAAACTAAATCTCGACCAGCAGATCGTTTTTGATGGACTGAATGCAACCAGTACAGTACGTTATGTGAGCGATTCGATCCTTCACGGTGAAAAATTTGATACTTCTGTGGTAAAGGCGGCCACTAAAAGCAGTGAAGTCATCGATTTTATTTCAAAAAATGAAAATGCAATTGGACTGGTAGGGATAAGCTGGATCGGAAATCCCGAAGATACTGCACAGCTTAACATGTTAAAGAAAGTAAAAATCGCTTATATTCAATGCAGCCTTTGTAATGATTCACCTTATGTAAAACCCATGCAGGCAAGCATCCAGACGAGACGGTATCCTTTGGTACGTGGTTTGTATTATGTCATCAAAGAAAATTATTTCGGACTTGGATCTGCTTTTGTAAATTTTATGAAATATGAAAGGGGGCAACTGATTTTCCGGAGGGCTTACCTGGGGCCAGTGATGGATTTTGATATCAGGAATGTAAGAATTAATCAAAAATTATAAATAAATTATAATAGCTTTTAACCGTTTGTTGTATATTTTTATAACATTGCATGTGTCAAATAACAAATTGAATAAAAAAATAAAGATGAAAAAGACGAAAACCGGTTTTATGTTCTTAGTGTCAATGCTTTTTGTAAATTTTATTTTTGCACAAAGTATAGAGGAGGGTAAGAGCTTTATGTATTATGAAAGATATAAAAGTGCCAAAGATGTTTTTCAAAAAATGCTTGCAGCCAATCCGAATAATGAAGAAGCCGCTTATTGGCTGGGTCAGGCTTACCTGGCACCAAATGACAGAACTGACAAAGACCTGGCGGATGCAAAGGCTTTGTATCAATCTAAACTCACAACCAATCCAAACAGCCCCTTGCTGATAGCTGCAATGGGACATGTAGCCTTAATTGAAGGTAAAAAAGCAGATGCCCGCAGTCGCTTCGAAACGGCAATTTCATTAAGCCAGGGAAAAAGCATCGCTGTTTTGAATGCTGTTGGATTTGCCAATGGAAACCCGGATTCTAAAAATGGAGATGCCGCTTATGCCATAGATATTTTAAAGCAGGCAACCCAGGTAAAAAAATTCAATGACCCTGATGTTTATGCAAATCTGGGAGATGCTTATCGCAAATTTGCTGATGGCGGCAATGCCATTACTGCATATGAGGCAGGCCTTACACTCAATCCGAAATATGC
>JAYSWW010000254.1:0-1670 GCA_043717805.1 Ferruginibacter sp. | reverse complement strand
TCACCACCAGAGAGCACAGCGACTTGTCAGCTTCCTTTGGAGTTCTGTTTGGATATAAAGTGCGAAAAAAAATTACCCTTCAATCAGGTGTGATATATTCTTCAACTAAAATAAGTATTGCCCCAACAAAAATTTATGCCGAAAAAGATAATACAGGAGATGTAAAATTCCGTTATAACACCTCATTTGGTTATGGCTATCTGTTGCCTTCATTCAGTAATGCACCTTCCATTGGAGACAGTTTGTTTGCCGATGGAGCTAATCACACCCTGCATTATATTAGCGTCCCCGTTATTGTAAAATATAAACTGGGCAACAAAAAAATAACTTTTAACCCTGGGGCTGGTATTACATTTAATTTTTTAACAAAGGCAACATTAACTACCGATTTGGTGGACCAATTAAACAGGGAAACAGAGAATATCTCAAAAATAGAAAGCATAAAAAAAATTAGTTCCAGTTTAATTCTCACTCCTGAAGTACAATATCAATTGTCAAAAAAATGGAGTATTAGTGCCATACCCTATTTTAAATATTCTTTGGGCGCTATTAATAAAGACAATGTAGTAAAAACCTATCCTTATACTTTTGGCTTAGGAGCGGGTGTTGTCTACAAATTTTAATTTTGTATACCTATGATATAATGCAATGAAAAAACTAACCCTGTCAATCACTATCCTGTTAACGGCAATAGTAAATTTAAATGCTGTGGCTCAAAAGAATCATAAGGAAGCTGCAAAAGAATTTACAGTATCGCTGCGGCTGGATAGTTGTTCATTGAGCGGAAAAGGCCGGAATTCCTATTTTATTCTTGAGCCGGGCTACCAATTGTTGCTCGAAGGCATTGAGGGAAATGATACTACCCGTCTTGTGGTTACTGTTTTATATGAAACAAAAGTAATTGGAGAAATAGAAACCAGGATCGTTGAAGAAAATGAATCCGTGAATGGAAAGACGGTGGAGATTTCAAGAAACTTTCTGGCCTTTTGCAAACAAACAGGTAATATGTATTATTTTGGCGAAGAAGTGGACATTTATGCAAAGGGCAAAATTATTAGTCATGATGGGGCATGGGTAGCAGAAGGGAACAACAAAGCTGGTATTGCATTACCGGGTTTTGTGCTTTTAGGTTCAAGATATTACCAGGAGATTGCGCCAGGAATTGCAATGGATAGGGCAGAAATCATCAGCATGAATGAAACGCAGGAAACCCCTGCTGGGAAATTCACTAATGTTTTAAAGATAGAAGAAACGACCCCATTAAATACTAAAGATGTAAGCATTAAATTATACGCACCAGGCATTGGACTGATAAAAGACGGAAATTTATTACTCAAGAAATACGGCTTTATCAAATAAATTAATTAATAGTATTTGAGTTAAAGAGCTTGCTAGCTATTACCCGAATTAAACAGATCTTATCGATCTTAAAATACTACTTCAATTTAACTCCACCTCAATCCCCTGAAATCAATCGAGGCTTGGCAAAGCTTTATGTCCATGCTCATTTTTGGAAGGCTTTAATGCGAAAAGGGAGACAGTGCTGGCGCCAAATGAAATTCAATTTTTGACTAAATAATAAATAGGCAACGTGGTTTAAAGGAGCCTAAAAATGACAAAGCTAGCTACCATGTTGCCTTGTCTTGTAAGGTCGGGTGGACTGTAATCCC
>JAYSWW010000253.1:0-1671 GCA_043717805.1 Ferruginibacter sp. | reverse complement strand
AACCCAGATCCATGGGTGTGGGAAGAGACCTGTATGCGGTAAAAAAAGATGGTTCTGAATTCCCGGTTGAAATAAGCCTCAGTAATTATTCTGTTGACAATGACAAATTTGTGATTGCTTTTGTGATTGACATTACCAAAAGGAAAGAAATTGAGCATGCTATTGTTGATCAGAAAGAGAAACTGGCAGAGTATAATTTAAAGATCAGTGAGCTGAATGAAGAACTCGAAAAGAAAGTTTCTCTAAGGACCGGCCAATTACAGGAAGCGATACGCCAGGTAGAGGCTTCCAGGGATGAACTTACAAAAGCGCTTAGCAAGGAAAAAGAAGTGGGTGATATGAAAAGCCGTTTTGTTTCAATGGCATCTCATGAATTCAGGACACCATTAAGCACCATACTTTCATCTGCATCATTGCTGGCAAAATATACGGATACGGAAGATCAGGAAAAAAGAAATAAGCATATACAACGCATCAAATCATCTGTAAATAACCTTACGGATATACTGAATGATTTTCTGTCGATCGGGAAGATCGAGGATGGGAAAATTGGAGCAAGGTATAACCTGTTTAATGTTAAAGAGTTTATCTCAAATATTTGTACAGAAATACATGCGATCGCAAAAAAAGGACAACAGTTCGAATTTATGCATTCCGGAAAAGAATTGGTTAACCTGGATGATTCATTGTTGAGAAATATTATCTTTAACCTGTTGTCAAATGCCATAAAGTTTACCGGAGAAAATGGATTGGTACAGGTTATGTCAATTGTGGAAGAGGGTAAATTTACTATAACCATAAAGGACAACGGTATTGGGATTTCTGAAGAAGACCAGCAACATCTGTTTGAAAGATTTTTCCGGGCTTCCAATGCTACAAATATTCAGGGTACTGGCCTTGGATTGCACATTGTAGCAAAATATGCCGAACTGATGGATGGTGAAATAACTTTTGAAAGCAGGCTGGAAGAAGGGACAACCATTTCAATTTCATTTAACAATTCAACAAACGAATAATGAAGCAACGTATTTTATTGATTGAGGACAATGCAGAGATCAGGGAAAATACTGCAGAAATACTGGAGTTATCAAATTATGTTGTTGATACTGCCGAAAATGGTAAAACAGGTGTTGAAAAAGCCCTGCTGCAAAAACCGGATCTTATCATCTGTGATATCATGATGCCTGTTTTGGATGGTTATGGTGTGCTGCACTTGTTAAATAAAAATGAACAGTTATCAGGTATCCCGTTTATTTTTTTAACTGCAAAATCTGAACGCAGTGATCTTAGAAAAGGTATGGAAATGGGTGCGGATGATTATATTACCAAACCTTTTACCGACATTGAATTATTGAATGCCATAGACAGCCGTTTAAAAAAGATCAGCATTTTAAAAAAGGAATATGCTACAGATCTTTCAGGTTTGCAGGAAATGATGACTGAATTCGGAAATAAGGATGCCCTGGAACATATTGCAGAAAACAGGCAGGAAAATCACTATAAGAAAAAACAAACAATTTATTTTGAAGGCAATCATCCTCAAAAATTATTTTTTATCAAAAGCGGTAAGGTTAAAACTTTCATCAGCAACGATGAAGGGAAAGGTTTAACCATAGGATTGTATACCGAAGGCGATTTTTTTGGATACACAGCATTGCTTGAAGGAGGCAC
>JAYSWW010000252.1:0-1672 GCA_043717805.1 Ferruginibacter sp. | reverse complement strand
CATAGGAAAATAATAGTTCTCCGTGATCAGCGATCCTCCATTAATGTAACTGAACGTGTATCCATTCGGTTCGTATTTTTCCTGTTTTGCGCATTGGGGTCACCCTCATCTAAGTTTTCAGGCCAAAAGCTTGTACTACTGATGTTTGAATTTCGTCGAGCGGTAGAAATAGCTGTTTTTTCGTTTTTGAATGAGGCAAAATGACTTGCGCCTGATAGATGGTCTTCAGACAATTTAATACCTGACCTGTTGAATAAGATAATTCTTTTAGTTTTAATTGTCTCTCTAATTCTTTATACAATTTATAAGAACAAAATGCCAGACAAATATGTGTTTTTATTCTGCGATCCAGGCGATGATAAATTGGACGTATGCGTAAATCTGTTTTGGATATCCTGAAGGCTTTTTCAATGGTCCACAGATGCTTGTAATTGGCCATTACTTCGGTCTCCGTCAAATCGCAATTGGTAGCGTATCCTTTCAATCCATTCCATTGATTATCGGCTTTAAAAGCGACGTAATCAATTTCTACAGCTATCTCGTTTTTTAGTTTGAGATATTTGTTATAGCCCCGATTATTAATTTTTTCTTTGGTCAGCTTGCCGGTTTTAACCGCTTTCTCTAATCGTTGTAATCCCTGCTTTCTCTGATGTGCATCTTTTTTTGCTCGCTTGGTGGAGTAATGAATGATAAGTCGTATGTCATCTTTCTTATGAAAGGTAATCGCTGTATTATCTGTGTAAGTATGTGATAATATTTGTTCTTTAATAGCGGACAATTCATTTTTTATTCTTGCCCCTAAAATAAAAGGATACTTTAATCTGATAAGTTCTGCTATGTTATCCGATGATAAAAGCCCGGCGTCTGCAACAATGATCAAAGAAGGCAATTGATATTTTTCTTTAAATGCTTCTACTACCGGTATCAGCGTATGTCCCTCAAATTTGTTTCCTTCAAATACTTCATAGGCCAATGGTTGCCCATCTGTTCCTACCAACAGTGCTAAAAGTATTTGTGGGTTTTGCGCCTTGCCATCTTTGCTAAAACCAAGCTTGCGCAAATCATCTTCCTCACTGGCTTCAAAATACAGTGTAGTAATATCATAGAAAGCAACGCTGATCTGATTGTTTAGTATTTGCCTGGTATGCTCAAAAGTTAATGCAATAACTGTTTCCTTATACTTTAAATTAAACTGATCCATATACCGGTATATCCTGTCCTTATTTGTATAGGTTCCTTTGTATTGCAACAAATAGTCAACTGTTTTTAATTTACTGCCGGGATATACCAGCCTGGTAATAACCAAATGACGAAATAGGGAACCTGGTATCTGATCATAGCCAATCTGATCAAATAGTTTACCCAATATCAATTCCGGTCCAATAACCACTACCTTTTGTAAACTGTGTTGTAATTGCGTAAAGAATAATTCATCTTCCCAAAACGTAAAATCAAGTCGGGGCTGCAGGGTAAGCCGGGGTAATAAATCGTATGCCTGTTGGACTAAAGCTCTTTGCTGATCTTCATTTTTAGCACACCCTACCACTTTTACAATCTGGAATTTCCCGCCAGACTTATCAATGATTTGAATGCTAACGCTCCCACTCTTATTTTTTTTCTTTCGGACAAACACCCTCCAAATGTAGTGGCGAGGCACCCATTTTCAAAAAAC
>JAYSWW010000251.1:0-4345 GCA_043717805.1 Ferruginibacter sp. | reverse complement strand
TTTGCTTTTTTTACCACGGGTTACACCAATGTTTATTGATATGAAAGTCTTTCGGGTTGATAAATTCAACCCCTTCAGGGTTGTAATTTGCTTTGCTTTTTTTACCACGGGTTACACCTGTGTTTACTGGTATGAAAGTCCTTCGGGTTGATAAATTCAACCCCTTCTGGGTTGTAAGCTGCTTTACTTTTTTACCACCGGTTACACCTGTGTTTACTGGTATGAAAGCCCTTCGGGCTAATAAATTAAACCCTTTTAGGAATTTAAGCTGTTTTGCTTTTTTTACCAATGGTTAAACTTGCGATTGCTGATGTAATAGCTCTCCGGATACAAATATTATAACATGAAAATATAAGGTTGTAAATTAAAATCATTGTATTTATACATTAAGTAGTGAGCAGGATAAATTTATTATTTTAAAACTTGGAAAGTCCGGCTTGATTTCACTGTAAGCCCGAAGGGCTTAATATTAAATAACCCCCGGTGCAACCCGGGGTTATTTAAAACATAACATCTCTCAACCCCGGAGGGGTTGAATGTATTTCATTCAATGCCGTTTTATTCTTATGAGTTCGCAGTACATCAAAGTCCAAGCAGAGTATTAACTTACAGTTACATTTCTATCAATTTGCCCAATAAATTATTAAGTAAAATAAGAATGCCTTTTTACTATCACAGAATATAAGCCGAAATTTATCAAAAAATAAATAACTTATTAAAATATGAATGGTTATGTCGGTTGCTAATATATTCATCCAGACAAATGCCCGGAAAACAATCCGTCTGGTCAGCATCACCTGGATCATTACCAAATTGATCTGTTATAAGCTTTGGCTGGGAGACAGGTTATTTCCACTTGTTCCGGTGCATGAATCTTTATCAATATTGCCTTCAATGACTCACCTGTTATTATTCATCACATCTATTTGTAGCATGTTATGGCTGTGCTTTTATCCAAATAAAAAAATAGCAGTTGTTTTGTTATTGGCTGAACTGTTATCCTGCATGCTTGATCAGAATCGCTGGCAACCCTGGGAATACCAGTTTATTTTTATGCTTGTTGTATATATTTCCTTTGAAGACGAAAAACAGGTAATTACTTTTTGGCAACTAATTCTTTCGGGAATATTTTTTTTCAGCGGCATTGGTAAGTTTAGCAATGCTTTTATTCATGATATATGGCAGGGCATGATGTTGCAACGATGGCTGGGAATGAACCATATAAATAGTTGGATCATTCGTGCAGGTTATGCGTTGCCGTTGATTGAAATGACAGCCGGCATTTGCCTGTTGTTCGTTAAAACCAGGGAACCGGCAATTTGGACATTGACATTCATGCATGTGATCATCCTTTGGATGCTCGGGCCTCTTGGATTGAATATCAATGCCGTGATCTGGCCCTGGAATATACTCATGCCATTGTTGTTGTTCTTCCTTTTTTACAAAAAATCTTTTGGATCAAACAATTCCTTTTTATGGAAACCGGTATCCTGGTTGGTATTGTTGTGTTTTTGGATATTGCCCTGGTTTCAACTGGCCGGGTATTGGGATAAATACCTTTCTGCTGTTCTATACAGCGGCGGTGTGGAACAGTTGTTTATTTGTATAGATGATCCTGCTGCAAAAAAACAAATGGCTGTTTACATGGATACTTCATTTAAAGTCATTCCATGTTCGCCGGTATTGTCTGTTTATAAATGGGGTATTTCAGAAATGAAAACAGCACCATATCCCGAAAAACGTATTTACACAGCTATTATTAATGCCTGGAAAAAAAGATACCCGGATAATACAGATAAATTTTATTTATATAAACCCGGATTTTCGTATTCAGTAAAAGAAGTTATATTGCCATAACCGGCTGATAATAAATTCAATTAATTCTTAAGCTTTTGAACAACAATCAGTTTTCAATATACTTTATCCCGCATCCCGCATTCGGTATCCCCTTCCATAATTTTGCCCCAAAACACAGCTTCCTAAAAATAATTGTGTATTTTTGTTTACGACCTAAGCATTATTTAGCACACCGTTTATTGGTGCTGAAAGAATTATCAAGACATAAACCAAGCCGTTTTCGTTCATTTTCAATTGATTAAAACCTCCCCAAAGTTGGTTTTATAACAGTTTAATCATTTATGAAACATATTTGCTTGCTTTTTTGTGTTGTACTAATGCTGGATGCAGGGGCACAGGTCTATTATCATGATTTTGGAACCAGTATCATTTCAGCCCATCCCTACAATGTTGTTCCTTCTGTAATACAATCAAACTTATCGGGTTCTTCCTGGACAAACAGTACCGGCTCGTGGACCAGTTATTCAGGAAATACAGGAGAAGCGATTGCAATTTCAAATTCCGGTGGAACAGTTTCAGTTTCCCTTACTTTTAACGTTGCTGCAGGGTATAAGCTAAACATTGAAAGTTTTGATTTCTGGCGACAAAGGAGTGCAACCGGTGCCCAGAACTGGTCAATGACCATCAATGGAATTGTAGCAGGATCGGGTACAATACCAACAACAGGTGTTGCAACAGGTATTTCGCTTGTTACAAACCCAATAAACAATCTCAGCGGAACCATAACAGTTGTAATTTCTTTATCCGGCGCATCGGCAACGGGCACATTTAGGTTGGATGATTTTACCTTGTATGGAACCGTAATTCCCAATCAATATATACTGTTGGATCATTTCAACAGGAATGATACCATCAGACCGGCTATTCCTTCCAGTGGTGGCAGCGCCTGGTGGGTTGAACAGGAATTTGGCTTTTGTAGCGGCAGTGTTCTTGAAAAAATAAGAATAAAAAACAACCAACTTGAATTATCAAGTTGCACATACAGTGGTTCCTGTTTCGGCAGCACAACAGAGGCAACAGGTATGAATATGACCGGTAAATATCCAACGATATTTTCATCTGCGGCCGGTACCATGGAATGGTATTTTAATATGCAGCAGACGATGGCTGACCCCAATGGATTTTCCGGAAGTCAATATGGCGCAGCTTTTGTTATCGGCTCCAATACGAATAATCCTTCGGCTTCCAGTAAAACGGGGTACGCTGTTGTATTCGGTGAAGCGGGAACAACTGATTCATTCAGGCTTGTTTCTTTCAATGGGTCGGTTTTCAACAGCAGCACTTTTACAAATATTCTTGCAGTTGCATCTCCATCTGTGAAAACCAATTACATGAGCATCAAGGTTACTTACAATCCTTGTAACAATGAATGGTCGCTAACGGCAAGGGATGATGGTGCATCATTTTCCGATCCTGCAACCGTTTCCGGGGTAGGTGCAACAGCAGTAAACAGCACATTTACTTCAACAGACCTTCTTTGGCTTGGCCAGGTGTGGAACCATGGCAGTACCTGTTCACAGGCCAGGTTTGATAATATTTATATTCCGAAAGTTGGCAGTAATACCGGTACTTATACCTGGAATGGCAGTGTAAATTCAGATTTCCAGTTGCCTTACAACTGGACCCCGCTTCGGCAGTGTATCAATTCAACAGATAAACTTGTATTTAATAGTTCGTCCCCCGTTTCTTCTCTGTTATCAAATGTACCCGATCAAACGATTGCCCAGTTAACGGTAAGCAATAACCGCACGGTAAGTTTAAGGGATATCGCCGGAGACGGGTTTGCTGGTACTCTTACCATTGCAGGAGCATCCGGTACAGACCTTCAGGTTGATGCAGGTTCAAGCATCCTGTTTGATGTAGCAACTGCAACAGCAGGAGATGCAATGGTTATCAATTTGGGTACAGGTGCAACAGGAAGTATTTCGGGTACAATATCATTTAATTCAACACCCGGAGGTACTAAAAATCACAGGTTACTGGCTGCAGATGCCATGGCAATTACTGTTAACAATGGTGGGTTGATCAAAGCAATGAACCTGTTGGGTAATGCTTTTGGAAGTACGTTGCCTCAAAATACAGTTCTATTCAATTCGGGTGCAGTGTATGAATGTTACAGCGGTGCAAATCCATTCGGGTTGTCGCAGCCGGGATCAAAAGTGTTATTTAATAGCGGGAGTATTTACCGTCATTATTCAACCAGCCAGCCTTCTGTTTTGGGGCGTATATATGCAGATGTGGAGATCTATGACAATATGAATATCAACACCGGTGGGGCAGCAGCACTCACAGTTAATAATTTGAAGATATTAAATGGCAGTACCCAGTTTACAGGCTCTGCCAATTCACAGCCCGTTAATACCAATATAAAAGGAGATCTCATTCTATCAGCAGGTACTGCTTTCAATTACGATCCTGTTGCTGCAAGTACATTCAGTTTCAACAGTGCTTCTGTTCCCCAAAAGATAAACAGTGCCGGCACGCTTAC
>JAYSWW010000026.1:0-15538 GCA_043717805.1 Ferruginibacter sp. | reverse complement strand
CATTGGAAGAAGTGTTTGACCCAACGGGTGCCGGGGATACTTTCGCAGGTGGTTTTATCGGGCATCTTGCCAAAACCAAAGACATCAGTTTTGAAAATATGAAAACTGCAATCATTGTTGGAAGTGCCATGGCAAGCTTTTGTGTAGAAAAATTCGGCCCTGAAAGACTGAAAGAAATTACCAAAGCAGATATTGATGAACGCCTGAACGAATTCGTACAATTGGTAAACTTTGATATCGACCTTGTTTAACACTGAATTGAAAAAGAATACATGTTGATGATAAAATTTTTTTTATCTAATTATTAGACCCGCCATGATAGAAATAATCGTACTTTTTTTTCTTACCAAAAGTATTGGTCAGCTGGCTGCGAGAAAAGGCCTGTCGCCCGGAAGGTGGAAACTCATTGTTGTTTTGGCGTGGATCGGGTTTGAGCTGATGGGAATGATGATCGGAATGGCAGTACTTGGAACCGGAAATATTATTGGCTTAATGATGTTTGGATTGGTAGCTGCTTTTGGCGGGTACTTAACTGTACGCTACATATTAGAAAACAAACCTGATGAAGAAACCAATGATGATATTAACAGGATTGGTACCGACGATCTAAGGCCAAAATAAAATTAATATTAAATATAAAGATTGGTCAGACAGAATAATAGGTTGAAGTATTTATCCTTTACAGTTTTTATTATTTTAGTTTCTTCTTCTCGCCAGTACGATCACATTTTTAAATTTTTTCGTCTTCCCTTTTAAGTTAAACACTTCTGTATAAATGATGTAAACACCCGTAGACAACTGTTGGTTTTTTTCTCCCAGCCCATCCCACCTGAAATAACCTTTAACGCCGCAAAGAGCATTGCGTTGCA
Organism: Ferruginibacter sp.; assembly: GCA_043717805.1. Taxonomy (GTDB): domain Bacteria; phylum Bacteroidota; class Bacteroidia; order Chitinophagales; family Chitinophagaceae; genus Ferruginibacter. The sequence continues at coordinate 14,669 of JAYSWW010000026.1, read as the reverse complement.
GGTTTCTCACAGGCCGTCCTGATGCATCAAAAATGGTTATACTTGCTACGTAACCGGGCTCCGGGAAACTATAATTGACCGTTGCAAAATCATCTGTTCCATCATTATCAGGGCTCACAATTTCAGGCGTTACCGTAATTTCTCCCTGCACTCCGGCATCTGCCCTGTATTGAGAATTCTTATAAGTTGGAGTTCCATACCCGATATTGGTAGCGGCGCTGTGCCAGTTTTGTTCATTTTGTGTTTTTGCATCATAATCAATCCTTTCCAGTGAAACGCCCTCTTCATTACTGATCAGTTTAAAATGCCATTTGTCTGAATAAGCCAATTCGTCTATAATATTTCCCTGCTCATTCAAAAGCACCACATTGCTCTTATCATCATTGAATGATGGCATGCTTCCGATCTCAATAAATGCATCCGGGTTATTCGCAACATAATCATTCAGCACAAGCGCCTTGCTTTCGGTTATCACCATAAAGTCTTGTGGAAATAATAAATAATCCTCTGTACTAAATTGTGCTATGCTGCTTATTGCACCTGAAGTATTCCTGTTTGCGATGTAAACATTCCTGAGGTTTAAAATTTTATTACTCCGGTTATATATCTCTGCATAATCATTGCTCGTTGGCCTGGGATTGAATAAGATCTCATTGATAACAATATTAAAACTGTCTGTGTGTTCATACAAGCCAACCCTTGCTGTATTAGCTGTTCCGGTAACATTTCCGCTGCAATCCCTAACCCCTGTTGTTGTTACAGTATATATTTTATTTCGCAACAATGCTGAAGCGCCCGTTAACCGAAGATTTACCCTGTCGAACATAAAAGGTAAAGCAGTGGCGCTGAACGGGATCCCGATCCCGTCACCAATACTGTAATTGGAAGCTACAGACGCAGAGGAGCTATCCAGTGATTCATTAAATACCAGTACGATGTTCACACTATCGGTAGCATATGCACGCATTAATTTAGGAGAAGACTGATCTGCATTCAAAGCGTCATTTGAATTCTTTTTACCGGGAGTTCCTCCTTTTACATCCACACTGGCCTTCCAGTTGGAGATACCCGAACATGGGTTATGTGTATCGGTCATTTCAAGGGTCCATCCACCGCCCTTTTTCAATTCATTCTGGTACCAGCTATCTGAATAATTCACAGAATGAATGATGCTGCCCTGCGGTGAGCGGAGGTACAACAGGTCGCCGGCATTGTTAAGACTTGGGAAACTTGTAACAGCAATCGTCGGCCCGAAAGCCGACATTGCAGCAACAGCACTACCGGTGCATACGATCACAAAGCTATCGGGCTTTAAAAGAAAGGAAGGCATCGGGCCGCTTTGCCCGGTTGGTTTCCCAACACGCCAGCCCTGGAGGTCAATATTGAATGCAGTTGTATTTCTTAATTCGATCCATTCTATATCAGGCAATGCAACCAGGGGTGTTGGATCAGCCATCAGTTCATCAATCACGATATCAAATTGCAAAGCAGTAAAATAACTAAAAACAGCCGTGCCGTTATTGATCGCATTACCGGCAATATCTTTTACTCCATTTATGGTTAAAGTCAGGTTTGTCCTGTTTGGAAAATTTCCGGCAAACCCCAGGTGAACCAGAGAAGCATTGGCAATATCCCTCACAGCTGTTAATGGTGAACCCAGGCCATTGCTGACAAAATAATTTCCTGTAAACTGGCTGCTGCCCAGGTCAACAGGTTCATTAAATAAAATATCCAGTGTGCTGGAGCTGGTAACTGTATACGTTTGGATAACCGGTGGTAGTATGTCGGGGATAAAAATGCCAACAGTGATATCGTCGATAAAATGTTTCAGAAAAAAGCTGGCTGTACTTTGTTTTACCAATATGCCAAAAAAAGCGGAATTGAGGTAAGTTGCATCTGTAACAGACCCTTCAGTAAAGAAACCTGTTGCATTAAGGTCCCTGATGAGTTGCCACTGGTTGGCGGCATCACGGACCACTTTTACCTTTACGTCATTGTTGCTGCTGTTCAATATACCGTTTGCCCCATCAATTATTTTGGTAACAGTTCCGTTATCCTTTCGAAATAAACTAATCTCATCGTCTGTTCCGCCCACCCGCACAAAATAGCCGGTTGTGGCAGCCTGTGTGATGTCACTGGCTGATGCTGTTAAAAAAACATCTATATAATTAGTAGAAGAAGGATTAAAACTTTCCTTGCAAAAGAATTCCCATTGGGCAGTAGTGGCGAGGCTGCTTGCCGTACTAAGGTAATAAGTACTGTTAGCAACACTGATATTACTTTGCAATTGAAACAAAGGATTCACGATCCAATCGGTGGTTCCGCCAACCCATGTGGGGCTATTGGTAAAATCGCCGTCATTGAAATTCTCAGTGAATTGTGCCCTGCAAAACAATGTCCCCATCAATGCCAGGATACAAAAAAGCAGCTTTTTTTTCATACACATATAACTTGCTTTTAAAGATACAATTTTCTGCAAAGCCGCGGTAAATAACAAATGAGAAATATTATACAATCAAATAGAAATACAAGGCCCGCCAGGTTTCAATCTTTGCTTTTTTCATAAAAGCTGTACAAATCAGTTTTGGAAGTTTTATTTTTGCCAAAAGATAAAATATGAAAGTTGCGGTTGTAGGCGCTACGGGCCTGGTAGGTACAAAAATGTTGCAGGTTTTGGCAGAAAGGAATTTTCCGGTTACAGAATTACTCCTGGTGGCTTCAGAAAAATCCGTTGGCAAGGAAATTGAATTCAAAGGTAAAAAGTATAAGGTTATAGGTATGCAGAACGCCATTGATGCAAAACCAGCCCTCACATTGTTTTCTGCAGGCGGTTCCACCTCACTGGAATGGGCGCCGAAATTTGCTGCTGCGGGTATCACTGTAATTGACAATTCCAGTGCATGGCGCATGAATAAAAACATCAAACTGGTTGTTCCCGAAGTTAATGGACCAGTTGTTACTGCTGCCGATAAGATCATTGCAAATCCAAATTGCTCAACCATACAAATGGTGGTTGTTTTGAAACCTTTGCATGACAAGTATAAAATAAAAAGAATTGTTGTCAGTACTTACCAGAGTGTTACGGGAACGGGTGTAAAGGCAGTTGAACAAATGATGAATGAGCGCAAAGGAATAACAGGTGTGATGGCTTATAAATATCCCATTGATCAGAATGCCATACCCCAGATCGATGTGTTTATGGAAAATGGCTACACAAAAGAGGAAATGAAGATGGCGAATGAGACCAAAAAGATCATGGGTGATGATTCGATACAGGTAACGGCTACCTGTGTACGCATACCAACGATGGGCGGTCACAGTGAAAGTATAAATATTGAATTTGAAAATGATTTCAAACTGAATGAAGTGAAGGATCTGCTCAGCAAAGCCCCGGGCGTTGTATTGCAGGATGATATTAATAATTTCGTTTACCCGATGCCGCTAACCGCACATGACAAAGATGATACTTTTGTAGGCCGTATCCGCAGGGATGAAACACAGGCCAATACACTAAACTGCTGGATCGTAAGCGATAACCTGAGAAAGGGAGCGGCCACAAATGCAATCCAGATAGCGGAGTATTTGCTGGAAAAGAAATTGTTAACCCCCTCCGCCCCCTAAAGGGGGAACCGGCTTCGTAAGTTTCAAAGTTATTTTTGAAAATTGAATTTTAAGACCTATTTATTGAATATTTATTTAAGCTGCAATTGATCATTTCGCTACCTCGTTGTGTCACTCACTTGTATAGCATTATATTTTTCATCTTTAATCTTACCTGCAAAAAAATTATTCTATAAACATTCAAGAGCCATCAGTTATTGATGGCTCTTGTCATATAAAAATATTCGAATTAATTTTTGCTTCAATCAGTTCCCCCTTTAGGGGGCGGAGGGGGTCAATTAACTGATCGTCCAGGTTTCCCTGCCTTTCAATAATTTATCCAGGTCGCCTTTTCCTTTTTGTGCTATGGTTTCGGCTATCTGCATGGCCATTACATCTTCATAACATGCTCTGTCGTTTTCATAAAAAACACCGAAAGGTCTTGGAAGGTGCCCTTGTAATTTTGGATCATCAAACATGCGTATCAATATCTGGGCCTTGTAAAAATCTTTTTCGTCATGCACCCAAAGATCATCTGTTCCGGCGCCTTCTTTCAGGTCAACAATGACAGGCTTGAAGCCATCCAATTTGATACCCTTGTTTTGAGCAGCGCCAAAGATCAATGGCTTTCCCTGTTCGAGGAACAACACTTCATCCGGTTTGGTACTTTTTTCAGTGAATATTTCAAAAGCTCCATCGTTGAAAATGTTACAATTCTGGTAGATCTCAAGGAAAGAAGTTCCTTTATGTGCCTGGGCACGAAGCAACATGGATTGTAAATGCTTGGGATCCCTGTCCATCGTACGTGCTATAAAACCTGCATCAGCTCCCATAGCCAATGCCAAAGGATTGAACGGGTGATCAATGCTTCCAAAAGGAGTACTCTTGGTAACCTTATGCTCTTCAGATGTAGGCGAATATTGTCCTTTTGTAAGGCCGTAAATCTGGTTATTGAACAACAGCACATTTACATCAAAATTCCTTCTTAATAAATGAATGGTATGGTTTCCACCTATACTAAGCCCGTCTCCATCTCCAGTTACTATCCATACACTCAGTTCGGGCCTGGCAGCTTTTAAACCGCTTGCCACAGCAGTGGCACGTCCATGAATGCTGTGCATGCCATAGGTATTCATATAATATGGAAAGCGGCTGCTGCAACCTATCCCCGATACAATAACAATATTTTCTCTTGGAATGCCAAGTGTTGGCATGATCTTCTGAACCTGTGCCAATATAGAATAATCTCCACAACCCGGGCACCAGCGGACTTCCTGGTCGGTTACAAAATCCTTGGCTGTTAAGGGAACTGCTGTGGTCGTCGTCTCACTCATGCTTCTGATATTTTAGGCAATAAAGTTATTAAATTCTGGGTAATCAACAAGGTTAAAATATCGAACAAGAAATTTCCAACAAATAACTTTTAACCCTCTCTTCATCATTTATCATTACCTGTTCCTTGTTCAATAGTTCCCAGCTCTTCCCAGTATTCCGCTGCCCGTCTTGTATGCGGTATTACAATAGTGCCTCCTACGATATTAGCCACTGCGAATACTTCGTACATTTCTTCAGCATTCACACCCAGTTCATGGGATTTGCCGAGGTGGTATTTGATACAATCATCACATCGCAATACCATACTGGCAACAAGCCCCAGCAGTTCTTTTGTTTTAACATCCAATGCACCCGCTGCGTAGGTATTGGTATCAAGATTCCATAATCTTTTGATAACAAGGTTTTCTTTACTCAAAATAACTTCGTTCATCTTGGTACGATAGTCATTGAATTCATTCACTAAGTTGCTCATATAAATATTATTAAGAAGTTGAATAACAAAGTTAAATTTACTATCTTATTAAACAGGCCTGAAATGAGAACTGTTTTAAATCATTCGTAAAATAATATTTACCATGCGCTATTTCATCACAATCATCATATGCATGTGTTTTTTTAAGAACACCAATGCACAATCATATGATACAAAATATTTCAATAGCATGCAGTGGCGTTGTATCGGCCCTCATCGCGGTGGAAGAACAGTCGGGGCAGTTGGTGTTCCATCACAACCCAATGTTTTTTACATCGGAGTAAATAATGGTGGTGTGTGGAAAACAAATGATTTTGGCAGAACATGGAAACCAATCTTTGATGACCAGCCAACCGGAAGTATTGGAGATGTAGTTGTATCTCCTTCCAATCCCAATGTTATTTATGTGGGCAGTGGTGAAGGATTACAAAGGCCGGATCTATCCGTTGGTGATGGAATATATAAATCAACTGATGGAGGAAAGTCATGGATAAATACAGGGCTGAAAAATGGTCAACAAGTTGGTGGCTTAGCCATCGATCCAACAGATGAGAACCGGGTTTTTGCTGCCGTGCTTGGTCATCCTTACGGACCCAACACCGAACGGGGCGTGTATAGAACATTGAATGGGGGTAAAACTTGGGAGAATGTTTTATTTAAAGATGAAAACACCGGGGCCATCCAGGTTACTATTGACCCCCATAACAGTAATATTATTTATGCAGACATGTGGGCAGGCCGGCTGGGGCCATGGGAAAACGGTACATGGAATGGAAAAGAAAGTGGTTTATTTAAGAGTATGGATGGAGGTACCACATGGAAAAAACTTACTGCAGGCTTACCAACTACTGAACAGGGTTTAGGCAGGATCGGTTTTTGTATTGCACCTTCAAATTCAAACAGGATGTATGCTACTGTTGATGCAGGAAAATATGGTGGTATTTACAGATCCGATGATGCAGGTGAAACCTGGACAATCATAAATGCTGATGAAAGGCTTTGGGGAAGAGGAAGTGATTTTGCAGAAGTAAAAGCTGATCCAAAAAATGAAGACATTGTTTACACCGCTGATGTAGTGGTTTGGAAAAGTATAAACGGGGGAAAAACATGGGATGCATTCCGTGGTGCACCCGGTGGTGATGATTATCACCGCATCTGGATCAATCCAATTAATAGTAATATCATGTTAATTGCAAGTGACCAGGGCGCCATTGTTACTGTAAATGGAGGAGAAACCTTTTCAAGCTGGTATAATCAGCCTACAGCCCAATTCTATCATGTAAGTGCCGATAATGATTTTCCATATAATGTTTACAGTGGCCAGCAGGAAAGTGGTTCTGTTGTTATCCCATCCAGGGGTAATGACGGGCAAATTACATTCCGTGAATGGCATCCTGTTGCTGCTGAAGAATATGGATATGTAGTAGCTGATCCACTGAATCCAAATATCATTTATGGTGGAAAAATATCTAAATATGATAAACGTAACGGACAATCGCAAAATATTTCACCGGAAGTTGTTCGTAGTGGTAAATATCGTTTTATAAGAACAGCCCCGGTATTATTCAATCCCATTGATAAAAAGACATTGTACTATGCGGGTAATGTTTTATTTAAAACAAAAGATGGCGGTAATAGCTGGCAGGTCATTAGTCCTGATCTAAGCCGGGAACAATGGGAGATCCCTTCCTCTGTTGGCATTTATAAAAATGATGAATTGAAAAATATGCCTCGGCGTGGGGTGATTTATACGGTTGCTCCATCTTATGTTGATATCAATACGATCTGGTGCGGTACAGATGATGGGTTGATACAGGTTACAAGAGATGGCGGTAAAACATGGACAAATGTAACACCACCTGTCATTACAAGCTGGAGCAAAGTATCATTGATGGATGCATCTCATACATATGCCAATACTGCCTATGCAGCTGTTAACAGCATTCGCCTAGATGATATGCATCCGCATATTTATAAAACCAATGACGGAGGCAGGTCATGGAAAGAAATTGTGAATGGATTGCCAAACGACCCGATCAATGTAGTTAAAGAAGACCCTGTAAGGAAAGGTTTGTTATTTGCAGGAAGCGAAAGTGCTGTGTATGTTTCTTTTGATGATGGGGAAAACTGGCAAAGTTTACGTTTGAACATGCCTGCAACTTCAATAAGAGACCTGGTAATAAAAGATGATGACCTGGTAATTGCTACGCATGGACGCAGTTTTTGGATATTAGATGATATCAGTCCATTACGCCAGCTAAAAAAGCAGGTTACGAGTCAAGCCGCTATTTTATACAAACCACAAACTGCATACCGCATAAGATGGAATATGAATACAGATACCCCATTACCACAGGAAGAGCCTGCAGGGCAGAACCCTCCTGATGGGGCAATAATTAATTATTACCTCAATACCAATGCGAATAATATAAGCCTGGAAATTTCAGATAATAAAGGAAATATCATACGCAGGTACACTTCTACAGATATACTTTATACAATTCCGGATGTAAATATTCCATTATATTGGATAAGGCCGCAACAAATACTTTCCAGCGTTGCAGGCGCTCATCGCTTTATGTGGGATATGCATTATACCCCGTTAAATATTCCCGCTACTTATCCCATTGCAGCCATCTATATGAATACAGCGCCAAATGAAACATCTCCCTGGGTATTACCTGGAATATATACTGCAACCCTCACCGTAGATGGGAAAAGTTATATTCAGTATTTTGAAGTAAAAATGGATCCAAGAATTAAAACTGGTTTTAATGATCTTGTTGTACAACACGACCTGAGCCTGATGTGTTATAAAAATATTCAAAAATGCATGACAGCATTAAAAGAGATCAAAGAAAAACAGGATGGTAAATTTGTAGATACCGATAAACTTTTAAATCATTATTTAGGCGCATTTTCTGCAATACAAAACACTTTACAGGAAGGCGATATGCCGCCAACATCGCAGGTGATCATTGCAGCAAAAAAAACATCAAATGATTTTGCAGAAGCATGGAATAAATGGATGCTGTTAAAAAAATAATCATTGTTTACAACTAACCAAAAAATCCTTTATTCCTAAAATAATCTTATCCGCCACTGCCTGCTGAAAATCCTCATCCAGTATCTTCATTTCCTCTTCGGGGTTACTCAGGAACAACATCTCTACCAGTGCATTGGGATATTCTGTAGGACTGTTTAGCATGAAATTAAATGATCCGTTGTTGCCATATTCTTTCAAGCCAAGTTCAAGCATGCGTTTATAAACAGACTGGCTCAACGGACGGAACCCGATGTAACGGTAAAATGTAGCTGTTCCTTCTACATGAATGGGATCGGCAGAAGAATTCAGGTGAATACTCAGCAACAGGTCTGGCGTACTATCCCTGTAAAACAGGATCCGTTCCTTATTGTCAAAAAACTTTTCTGTCGTCCGGGTCATGATAACAGTAGCCCCGGCATTTTCAAGTGCTTTTTGAAGTTTCAAGGATACCGCAAGTGTCAGGTTTTTTTCTGAAACCCCGGTTGGGCCACCTGCTCCGATATTGGTACCACCATGGCCTGCATCCACAGCGATTGTTAAGTTTTTTAATGACAGGTCTTTGGGTTGCTGTTTTATTTTTATAACAAACACATTACCCTTGTAATAAATAGAATGACCCCAGTGTTGTGCATGCTTTAACTGAATCGTAATTCTGAATATATCATCCGCCAGTTGTTCATAATCGATGTTAGAGATCTCCCTGGCGTTTTGCAATTGGTTTATCCAGTTGGTATTATTGGTTGCCCCGAAAATGTCAACCACTATCCTGGATGGACCGGTTAATTGCATGGATTGATAAGGCAGCCTGGCAGTCAGGCCAAGTGTTACATAATCATATTTATCATCCCCGTAAACACTCCATTTGTTGGTTAGAGAACTTCCGGGAAAACTGCCCTTAGGCATCAATGTTACTACATCATCCGGAATATAAGCAGTTCTTGATCCGGCTAACCTTACTTTATAATGAGTGCCTACTTTTCCGATTATTCTCAAAGGGATCAGGCTGTCAATGTAACCGATCTTGGCACCACCGAGCCGGTCGTCACCCAATCCATATTCAAGGTGAGCCAGGCGGCCGGTTGTTAATGCAACATCGCTTGCCAATGGCGACATTACAGAAAATTTATTGTTAGTTTCTTTTGTTATGCTTTGGCCAATACTATCGGTAACGGTAACAGGAATTTTGATGGATAAAAAGCTATCCGTTTGTTTTACGATATATTCCCCCTGGTAAATTCCGGGCATACCGCCTGTTTGTGAAACCGGTAATTCAAACAGTTTTGTTCCGTTTATCGTAGTAACAGCAGCACCGGGAAAAGCTTTTACCCTGAATTGTATCTGGTCTCCTGCCATCAATACCAGGTTTCCATCCGGAATGCATTGAATTCGTTCAATACCCAAAGCTTTAACGGGTTCTTCCTGTTTGGGAATTGTATAAGTACAGGTTATTTTTTTATTGACAGGTGCTAATTTTCCTGAAATGGCAATAAGTTCAAATGCATTTTCTCCTGCTGATAAATTCAGTTCATATGCAAATCCGCCAGTCGGATAAACTTTTACCGGAACCGAATTGATCGTTAGTTTACAGGTTGTACAGGTACTGCCAACAATAAACTGCCTGGGTATTGTAACATTGTTTTGTTCTTTTAACGGATCGGTAAGTTTGATGAACGGCGTTTCTGAGAATTGTGCAAAAATATTTTCAGTAACTAAAAAAAATATTAAAAGAAATATAAGTCTTGCTTTTACTTTCATAAGACCATGTAAAAATATCATTGTATAAAATTATTACAATACTAATTAAGAACAACGATTGTAGTGTGAGTATTTTGGTAAAGGTTTCACGCAAAGGCGCTAAGAAGCAAATTACGCAAAGACTTCTCAGCGATTTTGTGGTTTCTTTGCAGCTTTGCGTGAAAATTGATTTGTGTAAAGTATAATTATTAACATGTGCTTATAAATAAAAAACACTTCATTGCTGAAGTGTTTTAGAAACTTATATATAAAAAATTAAAATGAATATTTCTTATCAGCGATCAGTTTATCTGCGATCCTTCTCCTTGCATCCTTGCTGTTGAAAGGCGCTGTTTTTGAAAATCTTTTCAATCCCAGTAATATCATGCGTTGTTCATCGCCGCTGGCAAATGCATTGATGGCCTCTTTGCCGGCTTTGTTCACTTTATCAACAGCATCGTTCAGGTAACAATGCATCATATCAATTTGAATTTGTGCCGCAGCTTCTCCCTGCTTATCAACCATTTTTATCGCCCGCAACAATGCACTTTCTGCATTAAAGGTTACAATTGCCATATCTGCAATGTTCATCAGTATTTCCTGTTCATCAGAAAGTTTCATCATCAGTTTCTGAACGGCTGCGCCTGCGGTCATCAGGATAGATTTTTTCATATTGATGATCGTTTTCTTCTCCGCTGCAAAAGGTGTATCATCATCCGAACCAAAATCGGGTATGCTCATCAGTTCTTTGCTTACAGCTGTTGCAGGCCCCATCAGGTCAAGCTTACCTTTCATGGCACGCTTCAGCATCATGTCAACTGTAAGCAGGCGGTTAATTTCATTGGTACCTTCATATATGCGGTTGATGCGGCTGTCGCGATAGGCACGGCTGGCGAGGTATTCATCACTGAATCCGTTGCCACCATGTATTTGTACGCCTTCATCTACCAGGAAATCAAGCACTTCGCTGCCATCTACTTTCAACATAGCACATTCAATGGCAAATTCTTCGGCAGCACCCAGCAGTGCTTCATTGAATGGTTTTCCGGCATCCTGTAATTCAATTTCCTTGTCTTCGATCCATTTAGCAGTGCGGTATAAAGCACTTTCAATTACCCAGGCCCTGATGGCACATTCGGCAAGTTTGTGTTTGATGGCACCAAAATTCGCAATGGCTGTTTTAAACTGTTCACGGGTAATGGCATATTCTATGCTCGTTGTGAGAGACATTTTAGCACCTCCCAGTGCAGCTGCGCAAAGTTTCAGCCGGCCTATGTTGAGAATGTTAAAAGCAATGATATGCCCTTTGCCGATTTCACCCAGCAGGTTTTCCACCGGTACTTTACAATCCTGGAAATACAACTGAACCGTAGAGGAGCCCTTGATCCCCATCTTATGTTCCTCTGGCCCCTGTGTAAATCCTTCCATACCACGTTCTACAATAAACGCAGAAAATTTATCCCCGTCTATTTTTGCAAATACAGTGTACACATCTGCAAAACCACCATTGGTGATCCAGCATTTTTGTCCGTTCAGGATATAATTTTTACCATCCGCAGAAAGAACTGCAGATGTTTTAGCTCCCAAAGCATCACTGCCACTATTGGGCTCCGTTAGTCCATATGCCCCCTTCCATTCACCCGTTGCAAGTTTGGGAATATATTTTTTCTTTTGAGCGTCGGTACCAAAATATAATATGGGTAATGTACCGATACCCGTATGCGCTGCAATGGCAACGCTGAAAGAGAACCCGCCACCCAAACCTTCATTCACTAGGGTTGATGTGATGAAATCTTTTCCAAGTCCGCTGAATTCCTCCGGGATAGAAACGCCCAACAAACCCTGCTCTCCGGCTTTTACCATCAGCCCGGGCATAAGGCCTGGCTCCAGTTTATCAATACGGTCTATGATGGGTAACACTTCCGAAGCGAGAAACTGCAGGCACATATCTTTTACCATCAGTTGTTCTTCATTAAAATCTTCCGGAGTATAGGTTTCAAATGCGTTGCTTTCTTTGATCAACCATTCGCCACCTTTAAACGATGTTGCTGTTTGAGGAGTTGATGTGTTCATAAATGTATTTTTAATATTGTTGTTAATTATAACCGTTTCTTGTCTCTTGTTTTTCATTTCTCGTTTGTTTAACCTTGCAAGTATTAAGCACCCACTGAAAATGCAGCTTTAATTTTGAGTATTGAATACACTTTAAATTATTGCAAACCCAACGAGAAACAAGAGACGAGAAACGATGTATTTTATTTTAAATTCTCATATACCATCTGCAAAACCTCTTTCGCTATCTCAATCTGCCCGTTTGTAACTCCTACCAATGCTTCATTCAGTGTCTGGTTGGCCAGTTCCATCGTTTGCTCCTGAAGTTTTTGGGCTTCAGGTGTCAGGTAGATCATATTGATCCTTCTGTCATCTTTGCTGGCAACCCTTTTTACGAGTTTTAATTTTTCCAGGTTGTCTACCAACCTTGTTATGCTGGGCTTGTCTCTGAAAGTTGCATCACACAGCGATTGCTGGCTCATCCCGTCTTCTTTCCATAAATGATATAATACACTCCATTGTTCGATGGTAATGTCAACAGCATTTTGCTTAAAATTCTTCTGCATACGCCGTGCAATGGCAGTACTGGCCTTACCTGTAATGAAACTGTATAATTCGCTTTTCTTAAATTGGTTGTTTGGCATATAGTTGTTTAAACAACTATATAAAGATAATCATTCATTTCAATTTCTAAAAATTATTTTTGTGGTCCCGGCATCAGTATATATGGCAGCAGTGTTGCATCGCCCTCTTGTGCCGCATCGCATTATTCATCATTAAAAATGCGGCATCCCGCTGAGGAAACTTTATGACAATACTTTTTTTAATAAGCATTCTTCTCTCAGTCCTCTATATTTCACTGATGTTATATTATTGCTATGCCTGGAACGATGTTCCTGTTTTCAAGCCATTAACATTGAGCCCTCAGCCCTCAACCTCCATTTCTGTCATCATTCCTGCCCGCAATGAAGCATCAAACCTTCCTGCTTTGCTGGAATCAATTTCGGCACAAACCTACCCTGTAAATTTGTTTGAAGTATTCATCATTGATGATCATTCCACCGATGACAGTGTTGGTATTGTGAATGGTTACCCGGCTAAAAATATCAAAGTTATTTCCCTGCAACAATATTTATCCGGCAATGAAATAAACTCCTATAAAAAGAAAGCAATTGAAACCGGTATACAACTAAGTACCGGAACCCTGATCGCAACCACTGATGCAGATTGTTGTCTTCCTCCAAACTGGTTACTAACAATTGCATCCTTTTATGAACAGTATCATCCTGCTTTTATTGCAGCTCCGGTTTCTATAAATTGTGGTATGCGTTTCATAGAAATATTCCAGGCCCTTGATTTTATGATGCTGCAGGGAATAACCGGAGCTTCTGTTCATAAAAAAATTCACAGCATGTGCAATGGTGCCAATATGGCCTATGAAAAAAATGCTTTCCATGAAGTAGAAGGATTTAATGGGATTGATAACATTGCAAGCGGTGATGATATGCTTTTAATGCATAAGATCTATAAACGATATCCTGAAAGGGTCATGTATTTGAAATCAACAGAAGCCATCGTTCAAACGGCACCGGTTAATACGATAACTGAATTTTTTAACCAGCGCATCAGGTGGGCAAGCAAGGCGGATAAGTATGATGATAAAAGAATCATCCTGGTATTATTGTTGGTTTATTTGTTAAACCTGCTTTTATTGATTGTACCGGTCATTTGCGTATTCAAAAAAATCCAATATTCAATATTCCATATACACTTCCCGATTTTAGAAACCTGGGCAATGGTATTAATCTTAAAAATAAGCGCAGAGCTATTCCTTTTAATCCCGGTTTCAAAATTTTTCGGGAAACTACCTCTCTTGTATTTTTTCCCATTCATGCAGCCATTTCATATATTATATACAGTTATTGCCGGTTGGCTTGGCAAATTCGGAACTTATCAATGGAAAGAAAGAAAAGTGAAATAGTATCTTTGAACAAAGAGATGACATCTCTTTGTTCATCAATTTATAAATGGATCAGACCTTTTCATACGGAAAACAAATATGGCACCGGCTAAAAAAAAATAAAGCAGCTTTTGCCGGGTTGATCATTGTCTTCTTTTCAGTTTTAGTAGCGTTTGCTGCATACATCATTGCCCCTGATAATACGCCCAATGCCGACCTGCAGACGGTTGAGATACAAGCAAAAAAACCGGGTTATACACAACTATTCTTAAAAATACCTGATCCAAAACCAATCAAAAAGAACAGTTTTAACCGTTTTTTTACAGGCACGGTTTCCCAATACAGGTTTCTCCCTATCAGCCGGTATAAAATAAATGGCAATGAACTGATCGTTGAAAAATTCATTGATGAAGACACAACGGTCAAGCAGGTTTATAATATTGAGCAATTAACCAACAATGATCCGGGGC
>JAYSWW010000250.1:0-11174 GCA_043717805.1 Ferruginibacter sp. | reverse complement strand
TTTGAGTTATGGCCCTTTCAATTCCTTTAACCAGAACGAACCTGTCGAGCGTGTCTTCAAAAGCATTCATGTCAAGGTCGATCATATTCTTGATAAGATCGTTCACAATCCGCTCCTGTTGTGCTTCCATCTGATTCAGTGATAGAATTTTTTCATTCATCTGAGCCTCATCCATTTTATCAATATGCGATATCTTATAGCCGTATTTATTAAGCAGTGCAATGTTCATTACTTTTTTTAATTCCTCATTGCTGTAGTAACGTATGTTCGTAAAGCTACGGTTGGGTTTTAGAAAATTGTAACGCTGTTCCCAAATACGGAGTGTATGGGCTTTGATCCCGGATAAATTTTCGAGGTCTTTGATGGTAAATGAATTCATGGTTATTTTATTGTTATATTAATTACAATTTAAGTAATAAATTGTTTAATATATCATCAGAAAAAATAAACAAAAAAATTTAGAAATTGCGCTCGGGAAGATCTTTAAATACCCTGGAAACTAATTTGTTGTTGGGAAAAATGATCGACCAGCCAGTAATAAAAACGATCATGATATCTGTATACAATGAGGCGTGTTTCTGATACCACATTTCCAGTTCGGCTTTATAGGGATAGATGGCTGCATACTTTGCTTTGGGATCAGTTGCTTCTGATAATATTTTCTCCTCATCACGAAACATCAAAGAGCCTATACCTGTTATTCCGGGTTTTGAATTATATATAACTGCCTGTACTTCAGAATTATATAGCTTAAAACTTACTTCCATTAGAGGGCGTGGACCCACAATACTCATATCAGCTTTAAAAACATTTACGATCTGCGGGAGTTCATTTATTTTGGTCATCCTCAATATCTTACCAAACTTAGTAACCCTGGGGTCATTCCTTAGGGTGATTTCTCCGTTACCCATGTTCGGACTGTTTTTTAGCATACTGGCAAATTTCCATATTTTAAACAGCCTGTTCTTATAGCCCATCCTTTTTTGAAGATAAAATACCTCGTGTTCTCCTGTAAATCTTAAAATGATAATTGCCGGTATCAGGACCGGCAATAGTAATATTGAAGCAACGGTAGCTATAAAAAGATCAAAAAAACGTTTTAAAACTTTATACATTAGCTATTTTCTGGTTATTTTCCGGATACCGGATGTGATTGTTCTTGCTGAAAACCACCTGGTATCCTACTCTAAAACAGTTCTTTTATTTTATTACTTACTGCTTCAAGCTGTTCATCGGTAATATTTGTGGAACAGGGGATACTCAGGCAATGCCTGTAAAGATAATCGGACCTGTCGTTTTTTTGGTAATAAATATTACCGGTAAACATTCGCAACTGGTTCATAGGCACCCAAAACGGCCTGCTTTGAAATTTATTGTCATTTAAAATTTTCAAAATATCCCTTTGACGGATCGTTTTTATGGTTGGCAACCACCAGTTTGGGTCCACCTCATCGCTTACCTCCTGAAATTCAATATCTCCAATCCCGGTCAACGCTTTTTTATAGAATGAAATGATCTCTTTTTTTCTTTTGATGAATGAAGGCAAGAGTTCCATCTGTGCCACACCCATAGCTGCTGCAACATTTACCAGCCTGTAATTGTATCCTATTTCATCATGAATATATTCAAACGGGTCGCTTTTAGCCTGTGTAGTGAGGTGTTTGGCCTTTTTTGCCAGGGCTTCATCATTGGTAACGATCATGCCACCGCCTCCTGTTGTAATGATCTTATTTCCATTGTAACTGAATGTACCCATCAACCCGAAGCTTCCTGCATGCTTTCCTTTATAATAGCTGCCAAGCGCTTCTGTTGAATCTTCTACTACTATCAGATTGTGTTGTTTTGCCAATGCCAGCAACCTTTCCATATCACACATATTTCCCAATACATGCACCGGCATTATGACCGGGATACGCTTGCCATCTTTCTTGTAATGGCAAACATTGTTCTTTTGTTCGGTTTCTGTGTTTAAAAACTCCTCCAGCAGATCCAGGTCCATCTGCCAGTTTTTTTCATCTGTATCAATAAATATAGGATTGGCACCGGTATACTTGATGGAATTGCAGGTAGCGATGAATGTTATATTGGGTGTAATTACACAGTCGTTTTCATTCAATCCCAACATAACCAGACAAATATGCAAGGCAGTGGTTCCGCTGCTTGTTGCCACAGCGTATTTTGTTCCTGCAAATTCGGCACTCATTTTTTCAAACTGGTCAACATAGGAACCAACACTGCTGACCCACCCGGTATCCAGACAGTCTTTTACATACTTCCATTCGTTTCCGCACATATTAGGGCCAGATAATAAAAGCATGCTAATTTAAAAATTTGAAAATTTGAAAATTGATCAATTGAAAACAGCAGAAAAATATTGGCCAGTTTGAAGGTTCTTCAAATTTCCAAATTTTCAAATTTTCAAATTGACCCATTGATTAGATATTCCTGAATTTCTGTTCGAAAGAATCGATAACGATCCCTGTTTTAAGCAAAGTATAAATTTCCTTTACCCCATCAGGTACTTTTTTAGTGATCTTATATCCAAGTTCATTCTTTATTTTATCAAAATTAACCCTGTAATCCCTGGGGTCTTCCGCACTTTCTACAAAATATACTTTTACATTGGGTACCACTTTGCAAACCTCTTCAATGATCATTCCTTTGTTATAATTTTCTTCTGTACTACCAACATTAAAAACATTTGCTCTCACTTTTTCTACTGCAGTCTCCAACACCAGTACAACTGCTCTTGCAAGGTCATCTACATGACAGTAAGGCCTCCAGAACTGTGCGCCCCATATTTCCTGTTCACCATTAATGGCTGCATTCCTGGTAAATTCATTCACAGTAAGATCAAACCTGATGCGTGGGGAAAAACCATATACTGTACTAAACCGCAATGCTGTGCTGCAAATATTAGAATCTTTTCTTTCTTCCAATAAATATTTTTCGAATTTTACTTTTAATTCAGCATATAAAGAAACCGGGTTAAGTGCCGATGTTTCTGTAACAAATGAATCCGGATCGGGCATTTTACCATAATTGCTGCAGGTGCTCGCAAATACAAAACGTTTTATCCCGGCTTTTTCTGCTGCTTCGAAAAGGTCAACGCTGCCTGCCCAGTTTGTTTCTTTTGCCTCATCACTGTATTTTTTGCAGGCGGGGTCTCCAACAATTGCGGCAAGGTGTGCAATGGCATCAATTCCTTTCAATGCTTCCTGAACTTCTTCACTGTTTCTTACATCTCCCCGCATAAATTCAAAATCCGGGTTCAGCATAACATCATACAAAGCATCACCACCAAATTTCAAACTATCAAATGCCCTTACCTTGTACCCTTTATTCAGAAGCTGGCGAACCAATACGGAACCTATATACCCTGCGCCTCCTGTAACCAATACCTTCATGATATTTTTATTTTCTGTTTATTAAACTTTTTATACGTTTCAAATATAAGTTGTTCAGACAAATGTGGAAAGGCCATTTGATCATCTAACCGGTAAAAAACAAACCCATCTGCTAATGATGGTTTTCTTTTATTTTCTTCGTCTCTGAACTGTAGCATCCAGCAATCATAGTGATTCAATAATTCTATACAATCATTTTGTAATTCTTCAGGGATGAAATTAATTTTTTCAACAATCAGTTTGTAAATCATTTCATTTGCTTTCCGGATATTCAAAGCATGAAGGTATATTTTATTACCCATGTATTTTTCATAAGCCCGGGTAGACAAGCGTAATAAAAAATTCAGGGGGGATAATAATTCGCTTAATATCACCTGATCGGTTATTTTACTTTTTTTCATCTACCAGTTTAAAAATATTATCTCCTACCTGCATAAATGCCCAGTGCTTAACAAAATTTGTAGCTTTTATCCGCTTGTTGATTTCTTCAACAGGCATATCGGGTGTTATCCGGCAAAGTTTATTAAGTTCTTTGCGTAAAAATGGTTTACGTGTCCAGAACTCATCACTTTCGGGTAGAGGTTTACCCTGTATAATGTAATCAAATATCTCAAAACACTGATCAAGGATCAAAGCATAACAGCGCTGGGTTATAGAAAAAACCGTATCTGTTTTATAAACCGGAAAACGTTTCACTGAAATGATCTTTCCTGTATCAACTTTTGCCAGCATATGGTGACAGGTTACCCCATATTCACTTACACCGTCATACACAGCAAAATTGGTGCATCCGATACCGGGATAATCGGGTGGACCGGGATGGAAATTGATGGCCATAACGGCTGCGCTTTTCAAAACCCTATCCGGGATGATCCATTGTGATAAATATGAAATAATGAAATCTCCTTTCCAGTCGGCAGCTTCCTGTGGAAACAGCTCCCCTCTTTTTCCGTAAATGGTTAACGTTCCCGGAAAATGAAGATTAATAAAATCACCGGCATACTTTGAGTATTGATCGTCGGCTTTGCCAATGAAGAGAATTCTTGTTTTAGCGGTTGCAGATTTTAAATCCATTGGCTTAGTTTCCGGAACTTTTTTTGCCTCTCTTACTTCCAGGTTCCGGGAAGGGTTTCCAATGACAATAGTATTATCTGGTACATCTTTAATAATAACGGCACCGGCACCAATTGTACAATTCTTACCTATCTGTATTCCTTGTCTTACCACCGCATTTGCTCCAACGAATGTTCCGCTCCCGACAGTTACATTGCCACACAAAACGGTTCCCGGGCCAACGTGTACAAAATCTCCCACTTCACATTCATGTTCAATAATGCATGCAGTATTGCAGATCACTGCTTTACCGATCTTTGAAAATGCATTGATTGAAACATTGGAGCTGACCATGATACCATGTTCTGCCAGCTTCGTACTCGGGTCAATTGCTGCGGAAGGATGAATTGCATTGACGGGCATACAACCTCGTGCAGCAAAATTCTCATATATCTTTTGCCGGATTGCATTGTCACCTATTGCAATGAAGAATTCATCATTTTTTAAAACCGAAAAGGCTTCTTCGGAAGTTTCCTTGCCCAGGTATTTCAGTTGGTAAGGATTGATTGTTTTCTCTTCGTTGTCAAAATAACCGGTAACTTTTTTACCCAAAGCATTGAAAATGCCTTGTACTACATATGAGTGTCCTGAATAACCGATTAATATCATTCGTTGATACGTTTTAAGGTTTAAATCGTTTAAGGGTTTATAAAACGTTTGAAAGTTAGGTAACATTTAATCGTTAAACCATTAAACGACTTAAACGTTTACTTATGCGCCACAGTAGCCCATCCCCCGCCAATTCTAATTATTTCCAGTTTATCTGCCGATATCCCTGCTTTTTTATGCATGTCTATGATCTGTTGTTCGGTATAATGAAACAACGGGCAGGTATAACGATACCTGCGTAATGCCATGCGCAAACCGTTTTCGGGCCAGGAAGCCATAAAGGATTTTGTTGATAACTGGCTCATCCTTGTAAGCAATGCCTGTGCATTTTCCACATAATCAAATACTCCTAAAGCATACGCATAATCGAATTTTTTATCCCCAAAATCGTAAGTAAGTACATCACCCAGGACGAAAGTACATTTATCTGCAACGCCTTCCTCTTTTGCTGTATCAATGGCATAATCTATCATGTGTTGAGCAAAATCAACTCCAAAGACATGGGATGCACCCGCGTTCTTGATCAAAGAAACGCTGTTTACGCCGGGGCCGGAACCAATGTCAAGAACCCGTGCGCCGGGAATTTCTTTGCAGGCTTTTACGGCAATTGCCTGCCTTTCATAAACACCTTTTCTGAAAATACGATCAAAAGAGGATGGTTTTTTGTAATAATTTCCAAAGAGATCACTCCTGGCGTCCCAATAGCTTTGTACTGATTCCGTTTTCTTTGACATAAATCGCTTTTTGTAAACAGGTTTTAAATTGATGTTGATTTAATAATTCTTTTATTTTTCCCCTTATTGAATTCCTGAATAAATTCCAGCGCAAATTTAGGGTAAGTACTTTTAATTTTGAATAGTTTGCACCGGGAGCATAGTTTGACCTGACGTCCAGGAATTTTGTATCAAATTCATACGGGTGCATATAGATCATGCTGTCTTTTTGCTGCTTTTCAAAATCCCTGAAAATCTTTTTCACAACCAGCTTTGGCATTGTTCTTATATAACCACCGCCAGACACAGCCCATTTGGTATTAAAATAACTGGCAATCGTAAGTGGTAGCTCCACGATCTGTTTACCGCCCGGCAGGTCATATAAGGCGTCTTTTTCATTAAATCCTTCAATACCATAACGGGGCATTTTTTTAGGAAATATGCTGCTGTCATATAACAGGCCCATATCCGCAATCATATCCAGCAGGTAAAGATTTGTTTCATTTACTGAAAAGAAAGGAGCCCTGTAGCCATAAATTTTTTCGCCTGTTATGCCTGAAACGATGTCGATGCTTTCCTTCAGGTCTTTCATGGCTTCATCGGGGGTGAGGTTAAACATGGCTTTGTGATTCTGGCCATGAATGGCTATTTCGTGCCCATGTGCCGCAATCTTTTTTACCAGGGCCGGCCTGAATTTGGCCGTTACCCCTAAAATAAAAAAAGTGGCTTTGCAATTGGTTTCGTCCATCATATCCAGCATGATAGAAGTCTGTCTTTCCAACGCCCCATTTACAGGCTCCGTAACTGTATCATAATGATACATACAAAGCAACTGTCCAAAATCTTCCCAGTCTATAGAAAGCGTACTATGGCTCATTTTAAAAATTAATTTTTTCTATTGCCTTTAAATAAGCATCGATCACAATTTGTTTGTCAAATTCCTTTATTACTTTTTGCCTGGCTTTGATGCCCATGTCAATTCGTTGTTCTTCCGTTAGCCGAAACATTTTTTTCATGTTTGCTGCAAGGTCTGCTGCATCCTGTACTTTACATAAAAATCCTGTTATCCCGTCTTCTACTATTTCTTTACAACCGGTAGTATTACAGGTAATGGAAGGTCTTTCCATACTGGATGCTTCCAGCAACACATTGCTTGTTCCTTCGCGGTAAGAAGGAAGTACTATGCAATCTGCCGCAGCTATATAAGGCCTCACATCTCTTGCATCTCCCAGGTAATTGATGATGCCATCTTTTACCCATTGCTGAATTTCTGCTTCGGTAACAGTATTGTCCTTTAAATTCTGCAACCATACGGGACCCAATACCCGAAATTCAGCTCCCGGTAATTCTTTTATAATCAGGCGGGCAGCTTCCACATACTCAGTGATCCCCTTGTCTTTTACAAGCCTGCTGATAAAAAGGAAAATAAATTTGTCATCTGTTTTTCTCCTTGCCAGGGGCCTGTAATATTCATGATCTATTCCCGAACCCGGTATGCGTTCTGCTCTTCCGGGTTTTACAAATTTCTTTTCCAGGAAAATGTTCATATCGTCATAATTCTGAAAAAAGATCAGGGCTGTTTTTTGCAATACAAATTTATACAATGTTCTTGCAGCCCTGTATGCTATGTTATTCCGGGCAAACAAGGGGCCTATACCGGTAATATTTGTAATGGTTGGAATATTTAAATGTCTTGTAACTACATTTCCCCAAATTGCAGGACGTATGGTAAATGTAAGACAAACCCGGGCGCCTGTTTGTTTGAGGGCTTTTTTAATATTCCTCATATAAGTAAAAATGTCCAGTGGGTTTTGAGTACTACCCTTTACATCTATAACATTAAACCCATTCTGCCTGGCTTGCTCAAGATCAGGTTCTGTTCCTGTGGTTAGTATGGTAACATCATAACCTTTCTCTACCAGTGTTTTGCTGAGTTTTTCGCGGATTGTATTGGTTGCAATGATATTATTTTCTATGATGGCAATCTTTTTCTTCATGATATATTTTTACTGCATGTAAATTTTCTTGTACCATACTTCCATTGAAAACAACATCCATAAAATTTTGGCCCTTTTTTCTGAAGAGATCTTTACATCATCGTTTAAAAGCTGTTGGGTAAATTTATTGTCAACTATATTTTTATTAAATGCATTGGGTGCTCCCACATAATCATGAATAATTTCTTTCAATTCGTGGTTTACCCAGTTTTTTAACGGAATTTCAAATCCCCGCTTGGGCTGGTTTACCAATTGATCCGGTAAATATTTTTTGGCAAGTGTGCGTAAAAGATATTTTGTTGTACTGCCGTTTATTTTGTACCGGTCGTTCATACCGGGTGTATATTCCAACAGTTCCCGGCTCAGGAACGGGCTGCGTCCTTCCAGTGAATTTGACATAGTGGCAATATCCATTTTAACTAACAGGTCGCTGAACAGGTTTGTGTCAAAATCCATATTCATGATTTTCTGTAACCCGCTCAGGCCGGATGCAGCAATGGTTTCAAAGTCTTCCTGCAATGGCTGCATATAATCAAAAGATGGGGAAATGATATTCGTTTCATAGTCTTCCATAATATCCACTCCTGCAGATAAATAAATATCCAGGCTCGATTTGGAAGCCAAAGCAGCCAACCTGTACAAATAATTATAAGATGATTTTTTGTTGTTGGGCGCCGGTAAAATATTCTTTATAACGGATGCTGCATTTTTTACAAGTAAGTTCTTTTTAAAGAAATCATATTTTGAAAATGGGACATAGCGCCTGTAACCGGCAAAAAGTTCATCAGCGCCATCGCCATTTAAAATTACAGTCAGGTGTTTTTTTGCTTCACGGCTTACATAAAAAGAAGGAATGGCCGAGCTGTCAAAAAAGGGTTCTCCATAATTCATCAATATATTTTCAACATCATCTTTCAGGTTGTCAAAAGAGATATTTATTTCGGTATGCCGGGAATGGTATTTTTCTGCTACAAGTTTTGCCAATGGGGCCTCATCGTATTCGCCTTTGAAAGAAACCGTAAAAGTTCTTAAATGATCATTGTAGGTGCTGGCAATGGATGTAACCAGCCCGCTGTCGATGCCGCCGCTTAAGAAACAGCCTACTTCCAGGTCGCTGGAATCAATCCGGCGTTTGACTGCGGTGTGTAAAAATTCATCCACTTTTGCCAGGCTAACATCAAATGGATCGTTGTTTGGCTGCAGATAATAATCATGCACATCCCACCATTTTTTTTGTATACACTTTAAACTTTTACAGTCTATTTCCACATAAGTGCCTGCAGCAAGTTCGGTTACACATTTATAGGGAGTAAGTTTCCTGTAAAATGTACCCATCCTGGCATAATGATAAAAATTATCCTGGTCTATTTTAAGAGGCAGCTGGCTCTTCAGGCAGTTGAGTTCGCTGGCAAAGACTATTTTTTGCCCGTCATTGTAAAGGTAAAGTGGTTTTTTTCCTGCCCGGTCTCTTGCAATGAAAAGGGTTTTTTCTATTTTATCATAGATGGCAAATACAAACATTCCATCGAGGTATGGCAGCATATCCTTGCCAAGTTTCCTGTAAAGCAATAACAATGTTTCTGTATCGGAATGGGTTTGCCCGGTAAAATTGAACTGATGCCTTATTTCATTGTGGTTGTAAATTTCCCCATTGAAAATGATCGTAAACCGATTGTCAAGCTGCATTGGCTGTGCACCTCCCTCAATATCAACAATGGATAAGCGAAGATGATAAAGATCAACATTGTTGTCCAAAAAACCATTCTGACCATCCGGCCCCCGGTGAATCATCGCCGAGTTGATTGTATTGTATGATAATTTATGATTGACCGATCCGGCGATTCCACACATTTGAAATGCTTAACTTTGGGCAAAATAACTGCATATTATTGAATGCCAAACGATATTTTAAGATAAATTTGCTTAATCCTGATTAATTATATTTTATTAAAAGTCAACTTTTACAATAAGCCGGATGGATATTCTTGATTTTATATTTTTTTTCATCTACGTTGTTATTTTCAATATAATATTTTCAATCCGGAGAAAAAAGTACAACAATCCCCAATTAAGAAAATATCACAAACAGGCATTCTGGATAAAGGTACTGGGGACATTTTCGTTTTGCATATTTGTTGTTTACCTGTCTCCCGGAGATACCAATGGATTGTATTATCCCGAAGGCATCAATATTGCAAAACTGATCATTAAAAATCCATCCAATATAAATCTCCTTTTTGAAAGCGGGAAAGACTTTGACCAGGCTTTGCTGGCAGATATATCAAACAGCGGGTATTTCAATGAAGAAAGTAATTTCATGGTAACACGCATCGTTGCTGTTCTAAGCTTTTTCACTTTTGAAAAATTTATGCCCATTAACCTGATATTTTCTATGATATCATTTACCGGCGTATGGCGGTTATTTCGTTTTTTTTATGAGCAATACCCTCACCTGCACAAACAATTTGCCATAGCTATTTTATACCTGCCAACTTTTGTATTCTGGAGTTCCGGGATTTTAAAAGACCCGATTTGCACAGGTGCATTGGGCTGGATAACATATTCGCTCTACAGTATTTTTTATACGAAAAATAATTTATTAAAAAATATCTTCATACTATTCATTTTTGGGTATTTTCTTATTGCGCTAAAAATTTATATACTGGTAGCTTACCTGCCTTTTTTCATTTTGTTCCTGATCCTTAAAAATGTAAACCTCATAAAAAATCCGGCAGTAAAAGCATTGCTGGTATTAGGATTTTTTATAGGAAGCATATTTGGTTTTGTAAGAATTGCCAGCAGTATACAAGGAGCACTGAGTAGTTATGCATCAAAGGGAATAGCACAGGGGATTAAAAATTACCAGGTAAATTATGAGAATCAGTCAGGTTTTGTGGAATCAAATTTTTCTTTAGGGGTTGAATTTGACGGAAGTGCAGGGAGCCTGGCGAAAATTGCACCTGCGGCCATCATTGCAACTCTTTTTCGTCCATTTATCTGGGAATCTAAAAAAGTATCTACTTTGCTTTCATCACTGGAAAGCCTTGCACTTATGATTTTTACATTGTATACTTTAAAAAAAGTTGGTTTTATCCGGTTTATCAGGACCATTTTTAAAAGCCCAACCATTCTGTATTGTTTTTTTTATTCTTTGCTGTTTGCCTTATTCGTTGGTGCCACCACTCTCAATTTTGGAACCCTGGTAAGATATAAGATACCCGGGATTCCCTTTTACCTTATTTCTCTTTTTCTCATCCTTGATTTTAATAATAAACTAAAAAAAAGCCCGGATAAAATCCAGGCAGTTGCGGTTTCAGGGGTTTAATATTTTATAT
>JAYSWW010000249.1:0-1675 GCA_043717805.1 Ferruginibacter sp. | reverse complement strand
GGACAAGGATACCGCCTTCCAACTGAAGCAGAGTGGGAATATGCAGCTTATGGCTTATTGGATCAAAACCCTTCTCCCCGTAAAAAAGAAGGAAAAAGTGGTGAGGAATTGCGTTCCAACCAACAGATCTATTCCTGGAGTAAAAACCCGAATGGTTTAAGAGATAACCGCAGGGGAAGCTGGCAGGGTAAATTTTTAGCCAACTTCAAACGCGGAAGCGGAGATAACATGGGTATTGCGGGTGGTTTGAATGACCGTGCTGCCATACCGGGCCCTATTAAAGCTTTTTATCCAAATTCATTTGGTTTATATAACATGAGTGGCAACGTTTCTGAGTGGGTAGGTGATGTTTACAGGCCAATGACTTCAGTGGATGGCCAGGATTTCAACTATTTCCGTGGTAATAAATTCCAGAAATTCTATAAGAACAGTTCAGGTGAATATGAAAGAGACAGCATGGGCCGATTGAAAAAAACAGATATTTCTGATGAGGAAGTTAAAAACCGTTCAAATTACCAGCATAACAATGTTATCAATTATTTGGATGGAGATACTGCCAGCCAGGTTTTTTACGGCTATGGTGTTAGTTCACTGATCAGCGATAAATCAAGGGTTATCAAAGGTGGCAGCTGGAATGACAGGCCTTATTGGTTATCTCCGGGTTCACGCCGTTTTATGGAAGAAGATCAGGGTGCAAGCACTGTTGGTTTCCGTTGTGCTCAAACTTATTTAGGGCCTCCTGAAGGACCTGGATTTAAAGAAGGAAACCTCTTCGGAAAGCGTAAACAAAATTCACGCAAAAAGAAAAAATAATCAATAAGAAAAATAATTCAACCCCTTCAGACATTAAGTTTGAAGGGGTTTTTGTTTTTTATAAACGAGCTATTAGCCGTTAGATAATAGCTGTAAGCCGACAGCTAATAGCTATTTACCCTATTTTTGTCTTCATGGAAATAAATGACCTATACCAACTCTATATAAATAACCCCAGTGTACAAACTGATTCAAGAAAAGTACAAAAAGGCGATATATTTTTTGCATTAAAAGGCCCCAATTTTAACGGCAATAAATATGCAAAGCAGGCAATTGAAGATGGCGCATCTTATTGTATTGTGGATGAAGAAACCGGTATCACAAATGATAAGATTGTAAAAGTGAATGATTGCCTTGATACCTTACAACAACTGGCAAAAGAACACCGTCAACAATTCAATATCCCTTTCATAGCCATCACAGGCAGCAATGGTAAAACCACCACCAAAGAACTTGTTCACGCAGTGCTGTCTTCAACTTTCAAAACTTATACTACTGAAGGAAACCTGAACAATCACATTGGCATACCCATTACGATCTTAAAGATAAAAGCAGATGCTGAGATCGCTGTGATTGAAATGGGTGCTAATCATCAAAAAGAAATTGAAGGTTATTGTGCTTACACATTGCCCACACACGGATTGATCACCAATTGCGGAAAAGCACACCTGGAAGGATTTGGAGGGGAAGAAGGCGTAAAAAAAGGAAAAGGAGAACTGTTTGAATACCTGAAAAAGAATAAAGGGACCGCTTTCATTTTTAATGATTCTGATTACCTGGTTGAAATGAGTAAGGGTATTTCAACAGTAATCAGTTATGGTTCTGTAAATGCTGACATCACCGGCTTTGAAAAAAAACAGGC
>JAYSWW010000248.1:0-1676 GCA_043717805.1 Ferruginibacter sp. | reverse complement strand
TATTAAATCAGGATATTCCCGGTTCTGAAATTATTTCTGTAAACAATACAATTTATGTAGCGGGGGGATATGTGAATGGTGTTTTATCCAATCAGGTTTGGAAGCTTGAGTTTTAAAATTAAAAATTTTCAATCATGAAACAGATATTAAAAATTACCGCTTATATTTTTCTGACAGGAATTGTGTTTTTTGCGGCTTGCAATAAAGAAATACCTGTTGCTTCTGTTGTTACACCACTGCCACCACCGCCACCAATAGGGAGTGGATGTCCTACAGGGTGGGGGGTTGAGTATGGTACACTGTATTCACCTGATTCAGTTTCAGTAAATGAATTGTTCTATAATAACATTCTATGGCAGATGAGTCCGGTTAATTTCGATCAGATTTTGCCTCTCAATATATCAGGTATACCTACAACGTATACAGCTTGCAACATCAAAGTGTATTTAGATGGCAGAGAGGTTTTTACGGTTTGGCACAATTGGACCGGGGCTAGTGCACATGGAATGAGGTATGCAATAAATACAGGAACCAAAACCATTTATATTCATATGGAGGAGTTTGATGGGTAGGCACTTGATCCACGTATAAACGTGTCAATAGTAGTAAGATTTCAGTAAGTGATATTTTGTCATTTCAATTTTTTAATCATGAAACTGTTATTAAAAATTGTCGCTTGTATTTTATTGGCAGGAACATTGGTTCATCTCTCCTGCCAAAAAGAATTATCCTGCGAAAATTGCGGTGTTAATCTAACAGGCAGTATAAACAAACCACCCATTGCCAATGCAGGTCCGGATCAAACCATCCTTTTGCCAACCGATAGTGTAACACTCGATGGCAACGCCTCTCATGATCCTGATGGAACAATAAGCAATTTCCAATGGACAAAGATATCAGGCCCTGCTTCTTTTAATATAAACCATTCAACAGATTCTATTACTATTGTAAAAAATCTTGTTGCAGGCGTTTATCAGTTCGAATTAAAAGTGAAAGACAATGGAGGTTTATCTGCAAAAGATACTGTGCTAATTATTGTAACTGACCCATCACAACCCAACCGGCCACCTGTTGCCAATGCCGGAGCAGATCAAACAATTACTTTACCAACGAATACAGTAAATCTTGATGGCAGGGGTTCCACAGATCCTGATAATAATATAACCAGTTATGCATGGACAAAAATTTCGGGACCATCTTCATTCAATATTACAAATGCAAATGCTGTACAAACACAGGTTACTAATCTTGCGCAGGGTATCTATCTTTTTGAATTGAAAGTAACAGATGCTGGTAATTTATTTGCAAAAGATACGATGCGGGTGAATGTAAACCCGGAACCACCACCTCCACCATCGACGTGTACTCCTTTTAACAGGCCAATCATTAATGCACAACTCATACCTTTTGGAATACTTTCAGAAGCCAGGACTATGATTTCTGTAGCTTCAGCCGGTAATAAAATATTATTTGCCGGAGGGCAGACATCATCGGGAAATCCATCCGCGACTGTTGATATCTATGATATAACAACACAATCGTGGTCAACAGCCCAACTAAGTGTGGCACGGTACGGCATAGCAGCAATTTCAGCTGGGAATAAAATTTATTTTGCAGGTGGTTACAGTGGAAATACAGTTTTTTTTTCATCCAGGATCGATATCTACGACGTTGCT
>JAYSWW010000247.1:0-1680 GCA_043717805.1 Ferruginibacter sp. | reverse complement strand
ATGTTTTATTCAATTGATCCTGTATTTGTGCAATTTTCTTTTCTATCGGCTTCTTTTCACTCATGATACCACGGTTTTGAATGGCTACAGCCTGTTGTTGTGCGTTGATCTGGCTGTTCAGCACCAATAGCTGTGTTTTCGCTGCTGCAACCTGTTCCCTCAACACATTCACCTGGCCATTTATATCATCCAGTTGTTTGGCAGGCACGGCATCTGCTTCTACCAATCTTTTAAACCGCTGTTGTTCTTTTTCAAGGGTTTTTAACTGTTCATTGTAAACAGCAATTTGTTTGTTTTGAAGTTCTAATTGTGACTGCAGGATATTAACCTGTGGGGAAGCATCGTTTGTTTTTTGCTGTAAAGCATCAACTGAAGATGCCACCTGTTCTTTTTGTAATTCTATTGCTGCCGGGTCAATTTTTCCAACAATCGAATCTTTCAAAAGCATGGCACCTTCCTCTGCGTTTAATTGCAGGATCTTTCCGGTTGCTTCTGCTGAAACTATGATCTCTTCAGCTTCAAATGTTCCGGTTGCGTCGAATTTACCGTTTCCATTCTTGCAGGAAATAAAACCTGTTATCAACAAAGGGAGCAGTAGCATCTTAAATATCGGGTTCATATATTATTGTTTATAGTATTTTAATTTCCTAAGATGAGTTTATAATTGTATTGAGCCTGTAACCATTGTATTTCATGCAGTTTTTGATTTAGCATAGATTGGTTTTCTGCATTCAGTTCTGTTATATAATCCGTAGAAGTAATGATCCCGTTTGCCAGTTTGAAAGAAGCATTTTCTTTGATCTTTTTCCGCAATGCAACGATCTCAGCATCCACGGCTGCCAGTTCTTCAAATTTTTCCACTTCATTTTTTTGCTGTATCAATAATTGTCTGTTGCTGACAAGGAAATTTTCCTTTTGTTTTTCTACAATCTGTTCCTGGAGTTTTAATACATTTTTTTCTTTTTGTTTGGTAAACTGGTTCGTGATTGGAATACTGAGTTTTACAGCACCTATGTAAAACCACTGAAACTCGTTTTTCAACATATTTAATCCCGGCCTTCCATAACCGGCATTGGCAAAAAAAGAAAATTTAGGATTTGATTTTGCACCGATCTGTTTACTTTGCTGTTGGAGCTGCTGCTTTTGA
This sequence comes from Ferruginibacter sp., assembly GCA_043717805.1. Taxonomy (GTDB): domain Bacteria; phylum Bacteroidota; class Bacteroidia; order Chitinophagales; family Chitinophagaceae; genus Ferruginibacter. The sequence continues at coordinate 533 of JAYSWW010000247.1, read as the reverse complement.
AAATCAAATAATTTTAATTCCGGGCGCAGGCTCGTTGTTACTGAAACATCAGCAGAATTCCGTGGCCTTTCAAAAGAAGTGTTTTGAGCAATGGCTGTACCGGTAAGAATTTCCAGCATTTGTACCGCTTCTTTTTTAACTGCATTGAATTCAATGATCTTCTGTGAGGTTTTCAGCAATTCTGCTTGTAACACATCAACATTACTGTTGGTAGCGATTCCATTTGCCACCTGTGCTGATACTTTTTTGATATTATTGTTAAGATCTTCTTTTACAATATTCATCAACGCCATATTTTCATCCATTAACAACGCGGTAAAAAAATACCCGTTTACTTTAAGCTTTAACTGGTAGAGGTCTACTTCCACTTTCTGGCTTTCGATGTTGGTTGTGATATGCTGTAGTTTTTTTTGCCCGCTGATCAACCCTCCGTCATAAACCGGCTGTATGATTTCAAGCGTTGCTTTATACTGATCCTTACTCAACTCATCCACAGTAATATTCGGCAGTTTTACCGGAAATGATGTTACCGC
>JAYSWW010000246.1:0-4366 GCA_043717805.1 Ferruginibacter sp. | reverse complement strand
GATCCAACCTTCTGTTTCAGGATGTTTTATTTTTAACTTTGGGCTGAAATGAATGGCATCCTTCGAATAGAGCATTAATAATTTCTCCAGATCATGATCATTAAAAGCTTTGATCCATTTTATCGCAATTTGTTTATTTAGTGCTGTTATTTTCATCTGTCCTTTTTAAACCATAGTTGCTGATATCCTGGCAGCCAGTCCGGCATTGTTATGTATCAAAGCAATATTGGCTTCCAGGCTTTCGCCCTTTGAATGTTCTGCAATAAACTTCAATAAAAAAGGTGTTATTTCTTTTCCATGTATGTGTTGCTTCCCGGCTTCATTCAATGCCTGTTGAATGTATTTTTCAATGATCTCGGGCGCCACTTCCCGGTCTTCGGGTAACGGGTTTGCGATCAGAACAGCACCATTCAATCCCATTGCCCATTTTACAGAGATCATTTTTGCTATGTCTGCTTCTGTATCCAGTCTTAAGGGCGTTTTAAACCCGCTTTTTCGGGAATAGAAACTTGGAAATTCGTCCTGGCCATAAGTAACAACGGGAATGCCCATTGTTTCCAGGTACTCCAGTGTTAAGCCAATGTCTAAAATTGATTTTACACCTGCGGATACAACAGCCACATTTGTTTGTGCCATTTCGGTCAGGTCGGCAGATATATCCATCGTTGTTTCGGCTCCGCGGTGTACCCCACCGATCCCACCCGTAGCAAAGATCTTAATGCCGGCAATTGATGCAATGCGCATGGTTGCTGCAACAGTGGTGGCTCCCGGTAATTTTTTGCTGATCACATAGGGCATATCCCTGAGGCTTACTTTCCAGGTATTTTTTTCTTTTCCAAAATATTCCACTTCGTTTTTTGACAGGCCGACAAAACATTTTCCGTTGATAATGGCAATGGTAGCAGGAATGGCCCCTTCTTTTCTAACAGCGTCTTCAACAGACAAAGCAGTTTCAACATTTTTCGGCCATGGCATGCCATGAGAGATAATGGTTGACTCCAGTGCCACCACAGGTTTATGTTCTGAAAGTGCAGATGCTACTTCCGGATTGATAAAAAGGAATTCATGATTCATCGGGATAATATTTTTTAACAGCTTTGAATAATTTTTCTTTTGTTACAGTATTTGCCACTGCACCATTCACCTGCAGTACTTCAAAAGCCAATGCATGACCGGTTTTAAGGCATTGCATTTCATCAAAGCCCATATACCTGGCTGCTGCCCATCCGGCTAAAGCTGCATCACCTGCACCGGTACTGTCCGTTATTGAAATTGTGGGTGCTGCCAAAGAAAGCCCGCCATCTTTTCCAAAAATTTCAGAGCCTGCAGCGCCTTTTCTTAACCATATCTTTTTAACGCCCCGTTGAAACAATTCTTTCAATGCTTCATTCACATTTTGTGCCGGATGCTTGCATAAGGAGATCAATTCATCTTCATTTGGAGTGATCATAAAAACACCAGCCATGTCCATATCAGCCAGTTTTTTTGCCTTGGAAACTGAAACGGGTTCTATGAGTAATGGGATGTTTTTTTGATTACAGAATGAAGCCAGCCATTTGAGTGTTTCAATAGAAAGGTTTGTATCTGCAATGATCATACATGCAGTTGATAAACAACGATCCTGTTTCATTAGAAATTCCGGGCTGATGTATATTTCACAAAGATCTGAGCAAGCTGCAACAAACAAAGAACCATCCGGATTTAATATGGATGCATATTTGCCTGTACCATCAACAACCTGCAAAAGGAATTCAGTTCCAATATTGTTTTTACGGCAATCTTCCAGCAACCAGTTGGCATCCGGATCATTTCCCAAAACGGTGATCAGTTGTACAGGAACTTCAAGCAGCGCAAGCTGATGGGCAATATTCCTGGCTACCCCACCTGCAGATCTTTTTAATTTAGCAGGATTGGAAGTGGCGGCAATGGTTTGTTCGGAACAGAAATACAATTCATCTATCAAAGCAGCGCCGATACAAATAACTGGTGAAGACATTTAACAAATATATTGAATCATAGCAAGCACAAATGATATTTGATTTACCTTACCTGCAACGGATAATTAGCAATTATATATTTGTGTTAAGTTGCTTAAAGGGATTACTTTATTTAAATATAATATTGAAAATTTTAATTTAAATAAATATCATAATATATTAATAAAGTATATGTTATACTTAGTTTAAATTAATTTATTCATTTATTTTAATGAAATTATAAATTATTTTTACCTGCTTTATAAAACATATTTGTGAAAAACCCGTTTAAAAAGAAAGGAACCCTTCCAATCCAACCCATTAAAGAAAATTATGAAAACTTATTCAGAAAATGGATCGTCATCCAATCCAACAACCATTCATCAGCTTGTAAAACTCATTTCTACCAATGCGCTGCCATCGGCTTTGCGAAACAACAGCTTTATAGTAAATGAGGTTCCGTTGTCATTTCAAATTCTAACGGATGAAAACATTTTGGCCACTGTATTGAGCCGTTTGCTCTATAGTTTGATCAATCATTCAGAGAACGGATGTATCCGTATCACTGCAAATGAATACGACGATGTTATTTTCATACACCTGAAAAATACCCGTTTCAACAACAATGAAGCTATTGACAGCGACCTGCAACATGCACAGTCTTATGCAAAAAAAATGAACGGGAATGTGGGACTCAGCAGAACTGCAGAAAAAGTTAATGGCATCGTTTTCAGTTTTCCCAACCTGCATTTCAGTAAAAAATTTGGTTCCAATGGGTTACAGAACAAATCGGAAACCATTTCAAACCAGCTTTGATGCCTGAAATAATCAATGTTACTTTCTGATCAATCGGATCAGCTGCAAGGAACAACCAATTTTATTTTTGTGCCATCATTGCTTGTATGCATACCGGTTTAAAGTCAAGGCAAAAAAATCAAAAGAAATCCAGGAGTAGATTTAAAACACGAAAGACATTTTTACATTGAAAGTGAAATAAGAATCATTGCTTTTCGGATTGCCTCTTTCATATCCAACCTGGGTAACATGCGTGGGATCCAATGCGGCCTGGCGGTCATTTAATAACAATGCATTTGAAAGCTGTATTCCCGAAAGATAACGGGGAAAGACTTTTTGATCAATGTATTTTGTACTTACATCATCCAGGTAATCTGTGTTGAGGATGCGGGAAACGCATTCTATGCTTATATTATACATGGGTGTTGCTTTAAACTTAAAACCAACTCCAACAGGGAAATTCAATTGCTTAAGTTTATAAGGCTTCCTTTCAGGGTATTCAGCAAATCCCTGCCCTTCTGTACTCAAAGGTTTAAGGTCTATCCATTTCCCGTCAAGCATGGCCTGTGGATTAAAAGCATAGAATCCGATTCCACCCATCAGGTAGGGAGAAAATCTCGGAAGCTTTTTCCCATCAGCATATCTTTTAAGTAAATAGCGCGGGTGAATTTCCAGGGCAAGCATGATCTCTGTGATATTGCTTTTAAAACTTAAATTCCGTTCATACCTGCCAAGCGTTGATGCTTTTACATTTTCCAAAGAATTATCTGTAGCAGAAACTTTGCCAAGCGTTGCTTCTGCTCTTAAACCGATCGCATATTTATAATTTACCGTGAAATAAATGCTTCCTGCAAATTGCGATTGATTGAGATCGTAGTCGTTGAAATATTTTTTGCCAATGCCTTTTTTCCCTCCCAGGTCGGTAAAGCAATTCATAAATCCAACAGAGGCTCCCATTTCATAAGTAAAAGGATGGTCGTAATACAGGTCATCTGAATAATCATATTGCGCATTGGCCTGTAGCGATGCTGCCAGCATAAATGAAATTAAAAGAACAAACAGTATCGATTTTTTCATGCAAAAAAAATAGCCTTTTATTTTAACGAGGTTGGGATTACATTTAAAGCATGAAATTAAACAATTATTTGTTTATTATAACAAAGTGCCTTCCGGCAATGTATGAAAATGCTATCTAAACATAAACAGTCTTCAAGTGTTTATATATTAGATTTTATGATCAATATAGTTGTTATGTTTATATAAATCAACCGGATACTTTCATTGCCGGTAACCTTTCTCAGCCTGCTTTTTTTTAAAATTATTTGTTTGATGAAGATCAACAATTAACTGGTTTTGTTTATTAATAAATTTTTTATTTCAGGGAATTTTCAGGATCAAAATTAAAAAAGCCGCTCCTGTTTGAAGCGGCATTTTAAAATTATAATCCAAAATATTTATTCTTTGATAAACTTGTATGAATTTTTTTCACCGGATACCTTGTTCCTTACTTCAAGGATATACATACCCTTTGCAAGATTACCAAGTTCATTCATGGTTATTTGTGTTGCACCTCTTGCAAAATCTTTTTCATACAA